>NZ_RAWR01000281.1:0-11546 GCF_003986945.1 Corallococcus sp. AB018
GTGGTGTACGCGCTGCTGGACGCGATGCTGCCGTTGGACGGGCGGGGGCGCTGGGAGTTCCAGGCGGCGGTGGGGATGCTCTTCGGCATCTTCGTGTGGCTGGTGAACTTCCAACTGCTGGGGCGCGGCTACTTCCCCTGGTTCCTGAGCGTTCCGCAGTTCCTCCAGATTGTGTGGCACGCGGTGTTCCTGGGGCTGCCCATGGCCCTGCTCTTCACCGCGGCCGAGCGCCGGCGCGCGCCCGTGCCCGAGCCCACCCCCTGAGAGGGGCAGGATGGGCGTTTCATAGGGGACGTCCCGGGTCGGATGGGGGAGGCGGAAAAAACGCCAGAGGTAAGGTGACATGACCCGACCTTCAGGGTTATGCCCAGCGCCCGGTGCCATGGAGGCGCTTCGCACCCGGGACAAGGGCATGGACACGGAACTGGCGGGAATCCTCGGCGCGGCGGCACGGAACGTGCGGGTGAAGCTGGGTCTGACGCAGGCGGACGTGGCGGACCGCATCGGCATGGCGTCGGAGGTGTATGGCCGGCTGGAGCGTGGCCACATGCTGCCGAGCGTCCAGAACCTGCGCCGTCTGTGCGTCGTCCTGAACATCCCGCCGCATGACCTGCTGGGGTTGGGTGAGGAGTTCGCGGCGCCGCCGCCGAAGGAGAAGCCCCGGGTGCGGACGGAAGAGGACGTGCCGGAGATGCGGCGGCTGATGCGCAACCTGCGGAGGCTGACGCCGGTGCAGTTGAAGCTGATGAACCTGGTGGCGTCCGCGATGCAGCAGCAGAAGAAGAAGCCCTGAGGGGACGTGGCGTTAGACTGTGCCCACCATGGTTGAAGAGCTGGTGCGGAGGCTGGACCTCAAGCCCCATCCCGAGGGCGGCTACTACCGGGAGACCTACCGCGCGGCGTTCCAGGTGCAGACGCTGCGGGGACGCAGGTCCGCGGGGACGGCCATCTACTATCTGTTGCAGCGGGGGGAGTTCTCCGCGTGGCACCGGGTGGTGGGCGCGGACGAGCTGTGGCTGTTCCACGACGGAGAGCCGCTGGCGTTGCACCTGGTGCACGAGGACGGCCGGGTGGAGTCCCCGGTGTTGGGCCGGGACGTGACGCAGGGCCATCAGCCGCAGGTGCTGGTGCCGGCGGGGGTGCTGCAGGCGGCGGAGTCGCTGGGCGCGTACACGCTGGTGGGCTGCACGGTGTCGCCGGGGTTCGAGTTCGCGGACTTCGAATTGCCGGAGGAGGAGGCGCTGGTGGCCCGCCACCCGGCGCACGAGGCGCTGCTGAGAAGGTTCTCGAAGGCCGGGCGGCGGTAAGGCTCAGGTGCCCCAGGGGCGAAGCGGGGTGAGCAGCCCCGCCGCCTGGAGGCGCGCCTGGACGTCGGCGGCGAGGGCGACGTGGGCGGGGTTGGAGACGCTGAACTTCTCCTGGGTGAGGGTGATGAGCGTGCCCCGGTCCGGGATGTGCTCCACCTGGACGGAGGAGGGCAGCGGGGGCACGGGCCCGCGGAAGTCGGCGAGGTAGGTGACCCAGCCGACGTAGGTGTCGGAAGAGGGCGCTGCCACGAGGTCCCGGTGCTGTTCAGAGGTCGCCAGGGCGAACTCGGGTTTCCATGCGAGCGCCATGGCACGCACCACGCGGGCCATGACGGGCGCGGTCAGCACCCGCTCCGCGACCGGGCCTCGGGCTGGCGGTTCCAGGACACACACCGAGTTCACATGAGGGGATGAGCTCCCGCAGAAGCCGTTGACTGCGGAGGTCTCATCCTCGTTCTCGCCCGCCCAGAGCCAGAAGTTGGAGCTGTCGAGAGACCGATTGCTCTTCCGGCCGAGGAGCTTCGTCAGGGTCGGTGCATCCGTCTGGACCTGAAGCTTGCGAGCCTCTTCGTACGAGTCCGCCGCTTCATGCCAGCGGTTCCATGAAGGCTCGAGCGGGCCGAGCTCCCGGAGGAAGGCTTCCAGGTGCCGGGCGCAGTCCTCCACCGGTTCGGGCCGGGCCAGCCAGTAGCAACCCGCGTAGTAGGTCTCGGTCATGGCTCGGACTCCTCAAGGGACGGGAGGCAATGGAGAGATGTGCACGACTTCAATCTTGAAACGGAGACGGCTGAAAGCCGCACGGAGGAAATCCGCAAAGGGTTGCTCCGCCACGATCCAGCGGATGCGCTTTCCTCCCGCCAATGCCAGCTGACGCCGGGCCTGAGCGCGAAGTCCATCGAACCCAGTGAAGAACTTCTTCATCTGCGCATCATTCTCAAGGAACTTCGCGTAGCCCTCGCCCTTGGCCTCCAGCAGCAAATCGTCGACCAGGTCGTAGCCGTCGAAGTCGACCTCTTCGTCTCCTACCTTGACCCGGTACGCGGACCCCTTCGGCGCTCCAGTCACCTGGGCCTGATAGTCGCGGGCTCGATTGGACATCGCCTCATTCACCTGCACCCACTTGCCTGGGCCTCCGCTGCTGCTCGGAAGAGGCGGGCCCATCGTGGCCATGGCCACCGCCGTGGACGCGAGCGTCACCTCCACCACGCCGTCCACCACTGCCACCGCGCTCACGTCCAACACGCGCGCCGGGTTGAAACCCGCCTGTGTCGAGCCCAACCGCACCGCGTCCGGGAAGCGCGGCATCAAAGAGAGCGCCGACGACAGCCCCACCGTCACTCCGTGACTCACCAACATCGTCACCGCGAGCACGAAGACGCGCGCCACCTCCGGCCCCAGTGCCTGCGCGAAGACCTCCGCTGCCTCCTCCAGCTCCTGGAACGTCTGAGCCCTATCCGTCGCATCCTTCAGCGCACCGCACGCGCGAACCACAGCAAGGAACGACTGCACGCCCACGTACGCCAGGAACACGGCGGCAATCACCGCCGCGGCCTTGGTGAACACAGGCTCCGGAGCCGCGGCCAGCACCACCCAGGACGCAATCGCTCCCGAGACCACGGACACGAAGAACTCCGGATTCAGCGTGTCCTGCAGTGCGGCCCCGATGCTCGCGCGCAGAGGGTCCAGCGACATGCCCACCGCGAGCGTCAGCCGGTCCAACTCACCGAAACCCGCCCCATCCTCCAGCAACGACAGACAGTCCCCCGGAGCCTCATGCGCCCGGCACCACCGTCCGTACCCGTCCCGCAGCATGAACCCGAATCCCAGGTCCAGCTGCGCTCCCTTCTTCGCGACCGTGCGCACCACCCTCGGTGACCGCACCGTCAGCGGCACCTCCAATACCAATCGCGCCAGCGCCGCCTCGAAATCCCGAGCACTGACCGGCACGCGCCGGTCCCAAGTCTCCGGCGCATACGTCGTAGTCCCCCGCTCCGTGCGCAACCGCACCGTGGGCCCGCTGGCGCAGCCCGTGAGCAGCACGAACAACAACATCCACACGCCGGCCCTGTGCGCATTCATAGCGACAAGCATGCGCCCCAAAGACAACGGGGCGGAAGGCCCGTGAGGACCCTCCGCCCCGAAGGGGCACCGCCGTCAACGACAGACGGCTAGTTGTTCTTCACCGTGAAGCTGAAGCTCTGGATGACGAAGTTGTCCACCGAGTCCGTCATCCACACATCCACCGTGTGCGTGCCATCCAGCAACTCATGCGTGTCCAGCGACGCGGTCCACGTGCCGTTCGACTGGAGCGTGCCGGCGCGGATGCCCGACCCGTCCCGCGTGAACGCCACGTTCTTGATGCCGCTCAGCGCATCCGTGACCCGCGCGGTCAGCGTCACCACGCCACCCACCGTGCCGCCCGGAGCCGGCGTCACCAGCGTCGCCGTGGGCGCCTGCGTGTCGTAGCGCACCGTGCGCGTCACGCGTGTCGTGCGGCCCGCCTCGTTCGTCGCGTCGATGGTCAGCGTGTTCACACCCGACGCCAGCGTCACCGACGTCTGGATTTCACCGCCGCCGCGCGGCAACTGGAACTGCTGGCTGCCCAGCTTCACCGTCGTCGCGGACACGGACGACACGCGAATTACATACGGAAGCGAGTTGTTCGCACGCGGCCCGAACGTGGCCCCGTCCGCAGTGTCCGTCGTCACCGTGGGCGAGCCGGAATCCACGAACACATGCACCACGGCTTCCGTCACGTTGCCCGCGGAGTCCGTGGCGCGCACCAGGATACCCTGCTCGCCGAAGTTCGGCAGGCTCACCGGGTGCGTCACCGAACCGGTGCCGAACTCCAGCAGCGTGGTGTTCACCCACTGCGTCTCCACGCGCGTCGGCGTCTGCTCGTCAATCTGGCTGATGACATCCACCAACCCGCCCACCACCTGGCCAGACACCGGCGACTGGATGGTGATGACCGGCGCCACGCGATCCACCGTCAGGTTGATCTGCTTCGTGGTGACACCGCCCAGGTTGTCGCGGCCCGTGAGCTGGATGATGTTCGGCCCTTCCACCAGCTCCACCGGCACGTAGACCAGACCGCCGCTCAGCTCGGGGTTCACCACCACCGGGGCGCCGCCGTTCACGATGAACGCCGCGTAGGTGATGAACGCGCCGTTGGTGGCCGGCTTCACGAAGCCCCACGCGTTCAGCGTCGTTTCGCGGAGGAACGCGGGCTGGTTGCCCATGATGACCTCCGGCGCCGTGTACGGATAGGGATTGATGACCAGCGTCTGCGCCGCCGTGCTGCCCAGCAGGTTCGGGCTGGCCGGCTGCAACGTCACGCCGGAATACACCGCACGGTAGTCCTGCGCGCCCGTGGCGGACCACGTGTCCGTCGCGATGGTCCAATTGAGGGAGAACACGCCGTCGCCGTCCGCGTCGTCATCCGCGCCAATCGCAACACCCGCCACGAAGAACGTCACCACGCCCTTCTTCGACCCCGTCACCACGGCGTTGGTCGACGCATTCCGCACCCGCGCGGACAAGGTCGCCTGATTGCCAATGGTCACGCTCGCGTTCGCCGCCGGAGAGAGAATCGTGGTCGTCGTCGCCACGCCCGTCACCGGAGGCTCCGGCGGCGTGTACGTCCGCACGCGAGCCGACGCCGACACGCCCGCCGCGCCACCCGACGCCGCCGTCACCGTGACCTCCGACAAGAGCGACGGCAGCAGGTTCGCAGGCGCACGCACCGTCACCGTCACCGTGGACTCCGCGCCGGAGGCCAGGAACACCGTGGGCCGGCTCAGCGTGGCCGTCCAGCCCGGCAGGCCGCCCGCGGTGCTCAGCGTGTACGTGTCCGCCTGGTAGCCGTGGTTCTTCACCTTGAGGGTGTAGGTCGTCTCCTTCGGCTCCAGGTTGGGGATGGAGAACATCTTGGTGTCCTCGCCCACCACGGACACCTCCACGCTGAAGTCGCCGAAGCACGCCAGGCCCAGCGACGCGAACGTCGTCGGGATGTCCCGCGCCGGGGACGCCGGCTCCCAGCCACCGTCCGCCGCCTGCTTCGTCTTCAGCCACTCAATCGCGTTGAACAGGCGCGCGTTGCTCGCCGGCTCCTTGCCCGCGAGGCACAGCGAGTACACGGCGATGCCCGTGGCGAAGTCGTCGGACGCGTCCGTCGGCAAACGCCCCCAGCCCTTGCCGCTCACCGAGGGCATCGCGATGAGCTGGTTCGCCAGCGTGTTGATGGTGGTGGTGTTCACGCCATTGGCGCCCGGCCCCGCGGCCTTCAGGCCCACGATGGCCCACGACTTCTGGAACGTGTACGGCATGCCGTCGTCGAAGACGCCCGTGGTGGCCGTGTTGATGTTGGCCCGCAGGTACGCGGCCGCCTTGTCGATGGCCGCCTGGTACTGCGCCGCCTTCGCCGGGTCCACGCGCTGCTTCGCCTGCGCCAGCGCCACGATGTATCGCGCGGTGATGGGCACGTTGCCGTGGTTCACCGGCGTGCCGCTGTGGTCCTCGTTCCACCGGCCGCTGGACTGCTGCATGCCCAGCGCCCAGTTGGCCGCCATCACCAGCGCGCTGCTGTACTGCGTGGACACGTACTGGTCGAAGCCCGCCAGGCCGAACGACGCCCAGCCCGTCTTGGAGTTCGGGAACGAGGACCCCTGATACAGCCAGTGACCGGAAGGCAGCTGGTCCGTCTTGATGCGCGCCGTGATGGCGTCCAGGTTCTGCTGGAGCGTGCGCCCGTTGGTCGCCGCCTGCGCCATGTTGTAGCCATTGGCCTTGGCGCTCGACAGGCCGAACACCGCCGCGCCCTGGCGGTGGCACGCGATGCAGTTCTCGTGCGTGGTCCAGTTGGCCACGTCCGCGCTCAGGAATTGGATGGCCTTCTGCGTGGCCTCCGTGTTGGTGGCGGCGGCGGCCGGCAGGCTGAAGGCCGACAGCACCATCACCGCGAACGTGACGAGTCGCGCCGCCCAACGGGGCGACGAACGGGATACGGCTGATGACATGAGGGAACGTCCAGGGGCCTACGGGTGGGCACACCCGGACGCGAGGCTCAGGGCCCCCAGCGCACACCCCGGCCCGTCCACCCGCGCCTCACCTCCGCGCCCCGGTGATCCGAAACCCGCGTCCGGCTGGAAGAAGCACCCCGCGAAAGGCGTGCGGGGCTAGAATACTCAAGTTTGGCTGTAACTGTCCAGGGAGGGGCAAAGCGCCCAAGCCTTAGAAATCAAGGACATACGGCCAGTCGTGCGAGTCCCTCGGGACTCAGCCTTCCTGTGAACCGCGAGTGCGCTTCCACAGCTCGCGCAGCAGGATGATCCCGAACTGGGAGTCATTGAGGATGTACCGGCGCCACAGGCGCTTGGGCTCGTGGGTGAGGCGGTAGAGCCACTCGAAGCCGGCCTTGGCGATCCACTCGGGTGCGCGCTTGGCGGTGCCGGCGATGAAGTCGAACCCCGCGCCAATGCCGATGGCCACCGTGGGGCCCAGCTTCTGGGCCACCTGGGAGATCCACACCTCCTGCTTGGGACTGCCGAGCGCGACGAAGAGCAGGTGCGGATCCTGCTCCCGGATGCGCGCGACGATGGGATCATTCTGCGCGTCACCCGCGTCCAGGTTCACCATGGGCGAGTCCCAGCCCACCACCTCGATGCCGGGGTACTCCGCCTGGAACTGCTTGCCCACCTTCTCCGCGACGCCGGGGCCCGCGCCCAGCAGGAAGATGCGCCACTTGCGCTCGGCGCCCATCTTCACCAGCGGGAGGATGAGGTCGGAGCCGGCGATGCGCTCCGGCAGGGACACGTCCAGCATGCGCGACGCCCAGACGATGGGCATGCCATCGACGACCGAAATGGTGGCCTTGGAGTACGCGTCGCGGAAGCGCGTGTTCGTCTCCGCGAGCACCACGTGGTCCACGTTGGCGGTGAAGACGTAGCCGCCCTGGTGCGCGTCCACCAGTTCGCCAATGGCCGTGATGGCCTCCGGGAACGTGAGCTGGTCGATGGTGAGCTGGCCGATGTTCAGGCGCGGGCGAGGGGAAGCGGCGGCGGGGGCGTTTACGGTGGTCAAGGCGTCGTCTTCACTTCACCGTGAGGTCCAGCACGGTGATGGAGTAGGGGGGAAGGCGCTGCGACAGGGTCTGCTCGGCCTGCTTGCCGGTGGCCTGTTCGGTGAAACCGCCCGGCGCGCCCGAGTACCCCATGACGCGCACGGTGTTGAGCGAGCCGCAGCCCTTGAACTCCAGCTGCGCCTGGGCGGCCTGCTCGGGGTCGAAGTTGAGCAGCACGGCGGTGAGCTTCTTGCCGGACGCGTCGCGGGACGCGAAGAGGCTGGTGCCTTCCGCCGCGGTGGTGGACAGGCCGTTGTCCTGGAAGCGGCCGCCGCGCCCGTCGAAGTCGCGGTACGCGCGGAACGCCCAGAACGTGGGGCTGTTCTCCGCGGGGTACTGCCAGAAGAACGCGGACGTGAGCCCCTGCTGCCCGAAGCGGCCCAGGGCCTCCGCCTGCGCCAGGCCGCCGCTCATGTGCTTCATGGCGCCGAAGTTGTACTCGCCAATGGACACGCCCCGGCCGGGGTAGTTCTCCGAAATCCACTGCTTCACGCGGGGGATCAGCTGGATGGGCTCGGCGATCCAGGACTCGTCCTTGTAGGTCGGATCCCACAGCGCGCGGGTGGAGCGGATCCGCCGCGCGTTGGTGTCGGGGTCGGTGGCGCCCTCCAGGCCCAGGCCCACGTTGGTCTGCGGGTAGAAGTGCACGTCCACCACGTCCAGCAGGCGCACGCCGGTCTTCTTCTCGTGGTCGCGCAGCTCGCGCAGGTACCAGGGCAACAGGGGCACGTCGCCGTGCGCGCGGCGGTCCGTGTACGGCGGGCGGCCGGGAGCGAAGTCCGCGGCGGACCAGAAGTAGTTCGTCCAGCCCCACTCCGCGGGACCGGCGATGACCGCTTCTGGATCCGCCTTCCGCACGGCGGTGCCGTACTCGATGGTGCGCTTGAGCAGCTCGTCGTAGGTGAGCGGCTCAGGGTGCACGTCCCGGTGCGTGGAGCTCCAGAGGGCGGGCTCGTTGTCCAGGATGTACATGTTCACGCCGCGCCTGGCGGCCTTGAGCGACTTCACCCACTCGGAGATGAACTCCGGCGGGGCCTGCACGCTGGTCGTCGTGGGAGCGCCGGGGACCAGGGGCGTGCCGTCGCGGCGCACGCCGTTGCCGCCCGCGGGGTCGGTATCGTCCTGGGCCTGCTGCGGGCCGAACGAGGACACCGGGAAGCCCACGGCGGACGTGTCCTTGGCCACCCAGCCGATGAGCGGCAGCGTGAGCGCGGACTGGACGTTGTTCTTCCGGTTGGACTCCAGGAAGTCATCCGCGCCGAAGCCCAGCTGCACGTTGCGGAAGTACCAGTCGTTGCCGGTGTTCCACGCGCGGCCCAGCTTCCAGTTGTAGCGGGACGTGGGGTTGCCGCCCCAGCGGCGGATGGTGGCGCCCAGCTTCCACTGGTGCGTGTCCGTCGTCTCCTTGTTGCCGTCCAGCGCGATGCCGTAGATGAGCGGGTTGATGGCCTTGGACGGCGCGGAGCAGTCGATGATCATCTTCGACTCGCGGCCGTCGCCCCGGCCCATGCGTCCACCGCCAGCGGCCCGAGCAGCGGCCACGTCCGGCGACAGCGGCACCAGGGCCACCTTGTCGAAGAGCACCCAGTCCCGGCCCACCTCCTTCGACGCGCGCAGAACCAGGCGGTCGAAGGGCTGACTGCGCGGGTTGAGGACCTCCATGGGCACGACGACCTCCGCCCACTCGCGGTCCTTCTTGACGATGAACTCCGGGCTGATCCGCACGTGCGGGAACGTCGCGGCGCCAGGGGCATCCAGGCGCACGTCCAGGAACTCGCCGTAGGACTCCGGGGCGGTGAAGCGGAAGCTCAGCGCGCCATACGCGCCCGGGAGCTTGGGCCGGTAGAGGATCCACCCGCCGTAGTTGAACATCCGCAGTCGCGCGGGCGCGCCCTTCGGAAGTTCGCGAGGCGCCCAGCCGATGTCCTTCCATCCGGCCTGGATGCCCCCGTCGTACACGGCCACCGTGTCCGTGGCGGCGGGCTGCGCGGCGGGCGCCGCGTCCCCAGCAGCAGCAGCACCCTTCGTCGAGCCCTGCTGCGCCATGGCCACGCCCGCGCCGCCGCCCAGCACCGCGCAGGTGAGGATGACGGTCCGCTTCCACCGTCCGTGCTTCGTCTCTGCCATGACCTTCCTCAACGCATCCCCCGGAACGAACCCGGTACAGCGGATCAGCAATCCACAACGGTTACAGCGGGACCTCGTCCAGGTCCTTGCGCGGGAAGATGCGCGCGGGGATGCCCACCGCCACGCTGTCCGGCGGCACGTCCTGGAGCACCACGGCGTTCGCGCCAATGCGCGAGCGAGCGCCAATGCGCACGGGGCCGAGGATGCGGGCGCCCGCGCCAATCCAGACGTCGTCCTCGATGGTGGGGTAGCCGTTGTCCTTGGCGGTGCCCACGGTGTTGTTGCCGTAGAAGCGCACGCGGTCGCCGATGCGCGCGTCCCCGCCGATGACGACGCCCAGGCTGTGCACGAAGTACACGCCCTTGCCCAGCGTCACGTCCTTGCCGATTTCGATGCCCATCACCGCCGTCTGGGCCACGCGCAGCACGTGGTTCACCAGCGGGATGTGGAAGGCCAGCGCCGCCTCCCGCGCGCGGTTGAGCGCGGTGATGCGGTACGAGTCGCTGGTCAGCACCACCTTGGCGATGGACTTCGCGTCCGTCGTACCGGTGGCCGCCTTGGCCATCTCCAACGCGTCCGAGATGAGGGCTCCGAACATGGCTTTCATCCTTGGGGATTTCCCCGGCCCTGCAGGTAGCGAGCAAGGCCCTTGGCGACGCCCACCCAGCCGCCGGCCTCCGTGCGGGCCCCGCGCAGGTACTCCATGCCGTACGCCACGGAGGTGCCCGCGTACGCGGCGCCCGTGAGCCCCAGCCTGTCCGCCACGCTGGAGGCCTTCACCACGGCCTCCGTCAGCCGGCGGGACGCTTGCGGCGCCACCACCGCGGAGGCGAGCAGCGGGCGCGAGAGCAGGTTCGTCTCGAAGAAGAGGCGCCAGGGGTTCACGCCCTTCACGTCCGGGTGCTTCACGGAGACGTGGGTGTCGAACATGCCGTAGCGGTGGGCGCGGCGGATCCACTTCTCGAAGCTGACGTGGTCGCTGCCGTGCAGCACGTACGCGTCCGGCGCGAAGAGGAACGCGCAGCCGGCCTTCTCCAGGCGCACGCCCAGCTCCACGTCCTCGGACTGGCCCAGCGTCTTGTCGAAGCCGCCCACGCCCACGTAGTCCGCGCGGGGGAAGGACACGTTGCCCGTGTACAGGTGGTTGCCGTGCGCCTTCACGCCGGGGACGGAGAGCTCCTCCGCCATGCGGTTGTTGAGGTGCGCGTACCAGCGCTCGAAGAGGGGCATCTCCCCGATTTCGGGATCCGGCCGGATGCGGCCCAGCACCACGTTGCGCGAGCCCTGCGGATGGTGGGCCAGGTGGCGCGCCAGGAAGTCGGAGGCCACCTGCATGTCGTCATCCGTGACGAGCACCGTGGCGCCCCGAGCGGCCAGCACGCCCCGGTGCCGAGCGGCGGCGGCGCCCGCGTTCTGCTGCACCTCCACGCGCAGGGTGTAGGGCAGCTTGAGCTCGGAGAGCGGGCCCTTCACGTCGGAGGCGGAGCCGTCGTCCACCACCACCACCTCGAACTCCTCGGGCGGCAGCGTCTGGCCGGCCAGCTGCTGGAGCAGACGGGTGATGAGGGGCAGCCGGTTGTACGTGGCGATGACGACGCTGAGCCGGGGGGCCGGGACAGCGGGGGAGTCGGAAGGGCTCATGGCTTCTTCTTCTTGGCGGCGTCAGCGGCGGCGCGCTTCTGCTTCTTGGTCGGACGCGGGAAGGTGACGCTGCCGGCGAAGCGGTCCTCGCCCACCAGGGCGAGGGTCTTCTGCGCGGAGCCGAAGTCCGTCTCGCCCAGGGTGACGACCAGCAGGGCGGTGTCCGCGGCCAGGGCCAGCGGGAGGCTCGCCGGGTGGGTGATGAGCGAGTCGATGACCACGATCACGCGCTCGCCCTGCTCCACGCGGCGGCGCACCTCCTGGACCATGCGCGGGGCGCCGGCGGGCTCGATGCCGGTGGCGTCCACCAGGCGCAGGGGAGGTTCCGGGTAGGGCGCACCGGCCTCCAT
>NZ_RAWR01000282.1:0-11540 GCF_003986945.1 Corallococcus sp. AB018
GGGACGTCGCGCGGCGGGGGCCGGTGGGGACGCTGGCGAGGACGGGCACCGCGAGCGCGGACTCCAGGGCCGCGGGGTCGGTGACGCCCGGGTGCAGTGACTTGCTCGCGAAGGCCAGCGCGACGCCGAACGCCAGCCCCAGCACCACGCTGACCGCGAACACGTCCGGCTTCGCGGGGCGCACGGGCAGGCGCGTCACCACGGGCACGTCGATGATGCGCGCGTTGGTGATGGTGCTCGACTTGAGCACCCGGTACTCCTGGGCCTTGTTGTTCAGCTGGAGGTACAGCTCGTTGGCCACCTTCACGTCGCGCGTGAGCTGGGCGGACACCCGCTCCGCGTCCGGGATGCCCTTGAGCCGGGTGTCCAGCGCGGTGCGCTCCGTGCGCAGGCGCGCCAGCTTGCGCTCCGTGGCCAGGAGCAGCGGGTGGTGCTCGGTGAAGCGCTGGCGCAGCTCCGAGCGCTCCATGGCGAGCGTGGAGATGTCCTTGTCCAGGTCCGCGCTCCGGTTGAGGACGGCCTGCACCTCCAGCCCCAGGTCCACGCCGCCCTTGCCGGCGCGGTAGTCGCGCAGCGCGGCCTCCGCCTGCTCCAGGCCCTGGCGCAGGCCGGGCAGCTGGCTGTCCAGGAACGACAGCGTGCGGCCCGCGTCGTCGCTGCGGCGCTCCACGTTGGAGCGCACGTACGTGTCCGCGATGGCCTGGAGCGTGGTGGTGGCCATCACCGGGTCGGGCCCGTCCAGGGTCAGGTTGAGCACGCCCGTGCCGGCGCCCTTCTCCCCCATGCGCAGCGTGCGCTGCAGCTCCTCCACCACCGCGAGCTTCGAGCGGCGCATCACCTGGAAGCGCGTCCCAGGCCGGGCGTGCAGCTCGGTGACGAACAGCTCCACCTCGTGCGGCGCGCGCGCTTCCGTCTGGGCGCCGGTGCCCACGGTGCCGTTGAGCACGACGCGGCCCTCCGGGCCCCACAGCGTGTACGCGCCGTCCGCCTTCGCCACGAGCGTGAGCGGCAGGTCCTCCCACTCCGCGGGCACGTTCAGCCGCTCCACCTGGAGCGTCTCCCCGCCCCAGGCGTACGAGGCCCCGCCCCACCACGGCACCGCCGCCAGGTCCGGGCCCGGGTGCGCCCGGGCATGGGCCGCGCCCACCACCGGGAAGTAGCGGGGCTCCACGCTCACGCCCAGGTGCAGCGCGTCCGCCACGCGCCCCAGGAGGGCCCTGGAGCCCAGGACCTCCATCTCAGGGGCCGCCTGGCTGGGCACGTCTGGAATCAGCTCGTCCAGCTGTCCCAGGCTGCTGCTCTTCTGCTCGATGCGCAGGATGGCATTGGCCCGGTACACCGGCGTCGTGGTGAGCAGGTACAGCCCGCCCAGGGCCAGGGCCAGGGCGACGGACGCCGCGATGGTGCCGCGGCGCTCCCCCAGGATGGCCAGATACCTGCCCAATCCCAACTCATCATCCTGCGTGCCGGGGCCTGGGCGGGGCGGCGTCACGCGTTCGGGGGTGCTCGTCATGGGTTGTCGATGATGATGGTTCTGTCTCCGATATCCACTGCCTGCCAGAGCAGCTGAACTGTTGGCTGGATTTGCTGGATGATGCGATTCCAGCGCGTCAAGTCGTGCGCGGAGACGAAGATGACGTCGCGAGGTTGTAATTGGAACTGAGTCGCCAGCAGCAGCGCGTCCGGTGACTTCGCGTCCAGCTTGAAGATGTAGGGCCGCTCGAAGCTGCCGCGGATGACATACACGCGGCCCGGGTTGGAGGTGAGCGGGTCGAAGCCCTCGGTGTCGCCAATGGCTTCCGCCAGCGTCATCCGTCCCTTCACCATCACGCGCGAGGACGGTTTTCGGACCTCGCCCAGCACGAAGACCTTGTTGCGGCTGCGGTCCGCCACGTTGACGATGTCGCCGTCCTGGAGCAGCCAGTTCTGGCTCACGTCCCCCTGTTCGTAGAGGGCCTGCAGGTCGAGCGTGAAGGTGGTGCCGCCCCGGCTGAGGGTGACGGCGCGCAGGTCCGCCTCCGTGGAGAAGCCTTTCGCCTGGGCGATGGCGTCCTGCACGCGCAGGGGCACGTCGGTGACGGGCAGGGTGCCGGGGGCCACCACCTCGCCCGTCACCTGGACCTTCTGGCCGCGGAAGCCCACCACGCGCACGTCCAGCTGGGGCTTCTCGATGACGTTCGCCAGCCGCTGCGTGAGCAGCTCCCGGATCTCCCGCAGCGTCTTGCCCGCCACGGGGAGGTTGCCCACGTGGGGGTAGAACATGGTCCCGTCCGCCGCCACGGGATTGCCTACGGCCTCCGCGGGGCGGAACTCGCCGGCGGGGATGGTGAGCTCCGGGTGGTCCCACACGATGACGCTCAGCACGTCGTGTGGCGTCACCCGGTAGTCATAGTCCGTGGCCACCCGCGCCAGCGGATCCACCAGGGGCGCGGGCCGCGCCTGCCGGCGCTCCTCCATCTGGTGGCTGAGGAGGGACGCGTCGATGGGGAGGATTTCGTAGGCGCTGTCCGCGCCAGCGTCTGCCTTTCCCGCGTAGCGCTCCCGGAAGGCATCCTCGTCCATCTGCATTCCCGGGCCCCAGGCGCATGCGCTCAGGCAAGACACCGCGGCCAACAACAGGACGTGTTTCATGGGCGGGCAATCTTCCGAAGGAAGCGTGCGAGCGTAAGCCCGAACAATGCCAAATGTCTGGAAGACGCTACGCCTCGCTGGCGAGGTGACACATGCCCTGCCCTGGGGGGCTGGAGTGGCGCGAAGCGCTGGAATCAGGACATCCGCGCTGCACCCCGGGGGGCGGTGACGGACCCCGGATCCATTCACATACCCTCAGGCTGTCTCGGGCGTTGTCGGGCCCGCTCGTTTCCGCCCGGGGGGGAACCCATGAATCCAGTGGCACCGTGGAGAGCCGTCCTCGTCCCTGACGGAGGCCAACGCGCTGTTTCGTCTGACTACTTCCGCTCCGAGCAGCACCTGCGCGCGGAAGGGGTGACGCACAGCCTCATCGTGGAGGATGGGGAGGGGCGGGCCCTCCGGGTGCCGCTCATCGTGCGGCCCATCGAAGGGACGCACTACCGGGACGCGGTTTCTCCGTATGGGTTTCCCGGGGCGGAGTTGAACGGGCTCTCCGAGGTGCCAGTGGACGGAATCGACTGGCGGGGCACGGAGCTGGTCAGCATCTTCCTGCGCGACCGCATTGGCGGGCCGTACTGCTTCGCGGGCGGCCGGCTGCGCACGGAGGTGTGTCTCATCGACCCGAAGCTGCCGGTGAAGTTCCGCAGCGACCACGGCGCGGACATCCGGCGCAACGCCCGGCGCGGCTACGTCAGCGCGGCGGTGCCGGTGAAGGACTCCACGCAGGAGCAGCGCGAGGCGCTCAAGTCCATCTACCGGCAGACCATGGACCGCAACCAGGCCGGGGAGCGGTACTACTTCAGCGAGGACTGGTTCGAGGAGGTCTTCACCTGCCCCTTCGCGTGGCTGGTGACGACGCGCGCGCCGGACGGGGCGGTGGCCTCCTCCGCGCTGGTGGTGCTGAGCGACGGGCTCCTGCACAACTTCATTGGCGGCACGGCGGACGCGTACCTGGTGCACTCACCGGCGAAGAACGAGTTCCCGGTGATGGTGGAGCTGGCGGAGAAGCTGGATGCCTCCGTCCACCTGGGTGGCGGCGTCCGGCCGGGTGACGGCATCGAGCGGTTCAAGCGCGGCTTCGCCAACGCGATGTCCCAATTCTACACGCATGACCTCATCTGCGACCCGGAGGCATACGCACAGCTGTCCCAGGGGCACGCGGGCGAGGACTTCTTCCCCGCCTACCGCGCGCCCCGTTCCTGACGTTCTTGTGTGCCTGAGGGGTTCCCATGGTCCTGTCACTTCCCCAGCTCCGCGATGTCGCGGAGGCCCGCTTCACGTGTCTCACGGAGCGGGAGCTCGCCGAGCGCCGACGAGAAGAGGGCGTTCGCGTCATCTCCCACCGGGGGCACTACTGGGAGCAGTCGGGGGCGCCCGGCTTCTTCCAGCCGGTGCACCTGCTGGCGCGGCTGACGCCGGACGAGGCCACGCCGCCCACGCCGCTGGCCTGGGGCTACCGCGCGGCGCTGACGCCGGAGACGGCGAACGTCGCCACCGGCAAGGTGCCCGTGGTGCGGCTGAAGGACCTGGACACCTATGACATGAGCCGGCTGAACTCGAACCGGCGCAGCAAGCTGCGCAAGTGCCAACGCACGGTGCGCATCGTCCAGCTCACGGGGCCGTCGCTGCTCTTGGAGCAGGGCTATCCCGTGGTGCGGGACGCGCTGACGCGCACGCAGCACAAGAAGATCCCCACGCTGGACGAGTACCTCAAGGGCCTGCGGCAGTACTTCGCGTCCGACCACTGGTGCGTGCTGGCGGGGATGGTGGACGACAAGCTGGGCGGCTACCTGGACGGCTACATCGTGGACGGTGTCGCGTATGGCTTCAGCGCCTACTACGCGACGTGGGCGCTGCCGACGAACATCTCCACCGGCCTCATCTACGAGTTCGCGCAGCTCTGCCGCAGGCTCGGGGCCCGGACGCTGGTGGGCGGACTGCATGCCCGTGAAGCGGCCCAGCTCGAACAGTTCAAGGACGAGCTGGGCTTCGTCGTGGATCCGGTGCCCATCCATTGGGGCATGAACCCGCTGGCGCGCGCCTTCATCCGCTGGCGCCGCCCGCACGCGTACTACCGGCTGACGGGGCAGGCCTGACGGGCTACGGCGTCATCACGACCTTGATGCAGCCGTCCTCCTTGTCGCGGAACTTCTTGTAGAGGGCGGGTGCGTCAGCCAGCCGGGCGCGGTGGGTGATGAGGCGCGTGGGGTCGATGGCGCCGGATTGGATCTTCTCCAGCAGCGGCCGGGTGTAGCGGTGCGTGTGCGTCTGGCCCGACTTCATGGTCAGGCCCTTGTTGACGAAGGCGCCCATGGGGACCTTGTCCAGGAAGCCCACGTAGACGCCGGGCACGGAGAGGCTGCCGCCCTTGCGGCAGCAGTGGATGGCCTGGCGCAGCGCGTGCGGCCGGTCCGTGGCCAGCTTCACCGCCGCCTTCGCCTTGTCGATGACGGCGTCCAGGCTGCCGGTGCCGTGGGCCTCGGCGCCCACGGAGTCGATGCAGCGATCCGGGCCGCGGCCGCGGGTCATCTCCTTGAGGGTCTCGTAGACGTCCTGCTTCGTGAAGTCGATGGTCTCCGCCTTGCCCCAGGACTTCGCGAGCGCCAGGCGCTCCGGCACGTGGTCGATGGCGATGACCCGGCCCGCGCCGAACATCCACGCGCTCTGGATGGCGAACTGGCCCACGGGACCGCAGCCCCACACGGCCACGGTGTCGCCCTTCTCCATCTCGCAGTTCTCCGCCGCCATGTAGCCGGTGGGGAAGATGTCGGTGAGGAAGAGGACCTGATCCTCGGTGAGGCCGTCCGGAATCTTGAGGGGACCGACGTCCGCGTACGGCACGCGCACGTACTCCGCCTGACCGCCGGAGAAGCCGCCCAGCATGTGCGAGTAGCCGAAGAGGCCGGAGGGCGAATAGCCCATCACCTTCGCGGCCATCTCCGCGTTGCGGTTGGAGCGGTCACAGAGGGAGAAGAGGGTCTTCTGGCAGAAGAAGCACTCGCCGCACGCGATGTTGAAGGGGACGATGACCCGGTCGCCCTTCTTGAGCTTCGTAACGCCGGAGCCAATCTCCATCACCTCGCCCATGAACTCGTGGCCCAGGACGTCACCGCTCTTCATGGTCGGCATGTAGCCGTCCAGGAGGTGCAGGTCGGAGCCGCAGATGGCGGTGCGGGTGACGCGGATGATGGCGTCGCGAGGGTCTTCAATCTTCGGGTCGGGGGCGGACTCGTAACGGACGTCGCCGTGGCCATGCCAGCAGATGGCTTTCATCGGGTGTGGCTCCTTGGATGGGAAGAATGGCTTTGGAGCAAAGCTGGGGACTTGGAACGTGCACGGCCAACGTTCGAGGGTTGCCGCCGCCTGGCTGGCTGGCGCTCGGAAGGGGTGAATCGGCGTCCCGGGATGCAATGGGACCCCTGGCCGATGCAAAAAGGGGGTGTGACCTCCGCACCCGTCCTCGACTTCGGCCGTTACCTGGGCACGCCCCTCCAGCGAGTGGAGGTGGAGGGGCTCGTGCTCACGGAGAGCACGTATGCACCGGGCGTCCGGTTGCCTTCCCATGGACACCGGAACGCCGGCTTCCGGCTCACGCTGGAGGGGGGCTTCACGGACGTGGTGGAGGGCCGCGCGCGGGAGTGCACGGCCCGCTCGGTCGCCTTCCAGGCGCCCGGGCTGGAGCACGCGCAGCGCATCCGGGACGTGCGCACGCGCACCTTCAACATCGACTTCTCGGAGGCGTCCTGGCGGTCGCGGAGCGCGCTCGTCGCGCGGTTGGATCCGCGGGTGGACCTGACGTCGGTGCGGCTGGCCACGCTGGGGGCGCGCGTGTACCAGGAGTTCCGGCGCGCGGATGACGTGGCGGCGTTGGCCATCGAAGGGCTGACGCTGGAGATGCTGGCGGAGGCGGTGCGCGCGTCGGCGCCGGTGCGGACTTCGGGCCCTCCGGCGTGGCTGGGGCGCGTCCGGGAGTTGCTGGACGCGGTGCGCGGGCCGCCGCCCACGCTCGCGGCGTTGGCTCGGGAGGCGGGGGTGAGCCCGCAGCGGTTGGGGCGGGCCTTTCGCCAGGCCTGGCGGTGCAGCCCGGCGGAGTACCTGCGCCGGTCGCGGCTGGAGCGCGCGGGCAGGGCGCTGCGCGAGACGGAGCGGCCCCTGGGCGACGTCGCGCTCGACGCGGGCTACTGCGACCAGAGCCACCTGACGCGCGAGTTCCGCCGCCGCCTGCACCTCACCCCGGCGGAGTACCGGCGGCTGGCGGGACGTGCATCCGGTTCCACGCGGTAGGTTTCGTCCAAGACGGCAGGGCACGGGCGGTCCTATCTCCCGGCCATGACTCTGCAATCGCATTCCTTCCGCCGCGCCGTGGCGCTCCTGTGTTCGGCGCTGATGTGGACCGCCTGCGCGGGTTCCCGGCCTGTCCCGGCGGCTCCGGAGTTGGCCGTGCGCCGCGTGGACTCCGGACGCACGCAGTGGGTGCTGCGTCCGTCGGAGTCGTACGACGCGCTGTGCCTGTTGAACCTGCTGCGAGGCGACGCGTTCTACACGCGCTTCCATCCGGCGGAGTTCCAGCGCTTCTCCGCGCTGCTGGGGGCGAGGGAGCAGGCCGCGCTCGCGCACCTCACCGAGCGGATGGCGAAGCAGGGCGGCAAGATGGTGGGGCCGTTCCTGACGCTGGTCTTCTCCGTGACGGAGGCCACCACGGTGGAGGACCTGGCGGCGACGGTGGCGGACGATGCCGCGTGGAGCCGGATGCGCGTGGACTTCCTGGCCACGTCGTATGGGAAGGAGGACGGCTTCGCGGAGATGGAGGACGTGCGCGGGGACCTGGGCGTCCTGCTGGCGTTCCTGGAGCGCGTGGAGTTCCCCCGCATCTGGCGGGCGGAGTACCTGCCTCAGGTGGAACAGGCCATCGCGGGGCTGGCGGCGAAGGTGGCGCCGCACGACGTGGTGGGCTGGGACGAAGCGGTGCTGGGCAGGGAGCTCCAGGTGGCGGCGTTGAGCGCGCACGTCCTGAAGTTCGCGAAGCCGCACGGCATCCGGGTGACGGGGTGGAACTTCCTCACGGACGCGACCTATCCCGCGGACGTCACCGTGAAGACGGCGGTGCATGAGTTGCTGCATCCGCCGTTCACGCGCGAGGGAGAACTGGACGCGAAGTTGTCCGCGCTGGAGGCGGACCCCTACTTCCAGCGGCTGGTGCGCGAGCATGACCCCGCGTTCGGCTACACCACGGCGCGCGGCCTGACGGAGGAGGACTGCGCGGAGGCCATCGACGTCTACGTCAGCGAGCGGGAGGGCCTGCTGCGCAACAGGGAGGGCCGGTCGCTCACAGGGGCGGAGTTCTTCCGCGGCCACGATGACGGCCTGCACGTCCTGGCCTTCGTCCTCTACGAGGAGCTGAAGCGCGCGGGCCCTTCACGCGCGGGGACGTACGAGGCCTTCCTGCTGGGCCTGTTCGAACGGGGCGTGCTCGAGCCCGGCGGGTTGGAGCGCCGCTTCCGCGCCTCCCCGGGGCACTACCCCGTGAAGGCGCTGGGCGAAGCGGCGGCTCCGTGACGACTCAGAAGCACTCGCGCGCGTCGGTGAAGGCCGGGCAGTACGTGTCCACGCCATTGCACGAAACGCCGCCGCACACCTTGGAGCTCAGGGGCTGCAGCGTGTAGGCGTTGAAGCCCGTGCAGCTCACGGCCGAGTTCGTCGACTCGCAGAAGAAGGACACGGTCGTAGGCGAGGGACAGTTCTTCCACTGGCCGTCGCACATCACCGCCTGGCCCTCCACGGCCTCGCAGTGGTTGCCCGAGCAGGACACCGACGTCCCGCCAGGACACGACGCCGTGCAGACGGCCATGGCCGTGACCTCGGACCCTTCCTGGGGCTGGAGCGCGTCCTCCGCCTCCATCGGTCCGCCACACGCCACCGTCTGCAGGCCCAGCACCGCCATCGCAACGAACAGGAGACGCTTCATCAGACTCCTCCGGGTTTAAGTTGGAAAACGAAATATACCGGAAGAGTCCTGCGATTCACCCTGGCATCACGGAGGGGTGTCCTGGGCGGTGGTCTTGTCCAGGCGCTCCTGGAGGGCCTTCCAGCCGCGGTTGCCCGCTTCACGCGCGCGGTCGAGCGTCTCGCCCGCGCCCTGGGCCACCTGCTCGGCGGAGAGCGCCGCCGTGCGCTGGCGCACCCGGTCCATCCAGACGAGCGGGGCGTAGAGCTGCTTCGCCCGCTCCGGGCCCAGCAGCACGGTGAGCACGTGCTCCAGGCCTCCTGCGCGCGCCAGCAGCGTCCGGCCCAGGAGCACCGTCGCGCGGGTCTGCTGGAACAGCGGCAGGCTGTCCCCGTGCTTGCGCAGGGCCTCCGCGTTGTCGTGCACCTCGCGCCGTTCTGTCTCCTCCAGGTAGGGGCTGGCCGCGAGCTTGTCCAGGGACGCCGCCGCCTCTTCGTAGCGTCCGCGCCGGGTGTGGATGAAGGCCCAGCCCCACCACGTCAGCTCGTTCTCCACGCCCAGCGTCTGGAGCGAGCGCAGCCCCTGCTCGATGTCGTCCTCGGCGGCGCGTTCGCGCTTCAGGCCCATGCGGTTCCAGGCGCGCAGGAAGTGCCCGGCCGCGAGCGCCGCCTCCCGCGACTGCGCGGGCGTGCTGTGCTGGAGGGCGGGGAAGTCTTCGGGTGGAATGCGCTCCGCCTCGGTAAGGAAGGCGGTCAGCTCCTCCTCGGCGGCGTAGTGGTAGCCCGCCTGGCAGAAGGCGACGCCCCGGCTCGCCTGGACCGCGGCGCGCAGGGGCGCGGGCCATTCAGGGGTGGGCGTGGCGCGCGACAGTTCGTAGAAGGCGAGCTCCGTGGCGGGGATGCGGTCGGACTTCTCCGCGGCGTCCAGCGCCAGCAGGACCGCGGCGAGATAGGCGTGCTCCTGGCCCGCGTCGTAGGACGGCAGGGGCAGGGTCTCGCCGGAGGCCCATCGGTTCCACAGCAGGGGGAACTCGTCCTCGTCGCGCGTCTGGAGCGTCTTGCGCGCCTTGTAGAAAGCGATGCCCAGGTCCAGGTACGTGCGGGCCGCCGCGCGCGTCGCTTCGTCGGTGATGGGCTTGTCCGGCAGCGCGCGCGTTTCGGCGAGTGCCTTCCAGAGCATGGCCACCTCCTCCGGGGCCTTGGGGTCCCCGTCCGCGCGCACGGTGAGCTTGAGCGCGCGGTAGGGCACGAGCGCGACGGAGTCACGGAGCCGTTGATCAATCTCCGCGCGTTCCTTCGCGGCGCGCTCGGCGTCCGTCTTCTGGCAGCCGCCGCACGCGGTGAGTCCCACGAGGAGGAGGGCGGCGATGCGGTTGCGCAGCCCCCGGTGTGCACGGACGGAGTCCTTCATGGCCGCGCACGGTAGCACCGGCTCCTCGTGGAGGAAGCCTGCCTCCCCACCGAGGGGGCTAGGGTGCGCGGAGGCGTATTGCTCCGGCGTCGTCACCAGCCGGTGTCCCAGGGCTCGCACGGTGATGCCTGACAGAACCGCATCCGGAAGGCTTGCCTCACCGGGCGGCGGGCCCGTAAAGCGCCACTCCATGTCGAACCCTTCCGACCTCCTCCACGCGGAGCTGCGGTCCTACCTGCGCGGCTACCCGACTGCCTCCGTGTGCGCGGCGATGACGTGGCGGGGCGCGCTGCACGTCGAGGGGCTCCGGGGCAAGGGGACGCCTCCGGCCACGGACGCCCTCTTCTCCCTGGGGGCGCTCACGGAGGTCTTCACGGCGGCGCTCCTGTCGGTGATGGCGGAGCGGGGGGACGTGCGGCTCGACGAGCCCCTCGGGAACATGATTCCCGCGTCGCTCTTGAACGACGAGGTCGCGCAGCGCATCACTCTGGAGCAGCTGGCGACGCACACCTCCGGGTTGCCGCACCTGCCGCCGAACCTGGGCGTGGCGCCCGCGAATCCGGACGACCCGTTCGGGCACTACTCCGCGAGCCTGTTCGGCGAGTTCCTGCGCAACTACCACCCCCGGCAGCCCCCGCCGCACCCGTCGTCCGAGTCCTTCCTGGGCATGGGCGTGCTCGGCCACGCGCTCTCCCGGCGCATGGCGCTGAACTACGGGCACCTGATGCGGGACGTGCTCTGCAAGCCCATGGGGCTCGTGGACACCACGGCGCGCGTCACGGAGGAGCTGGCCCCGCGCCTGTTGCAGGGCCACACCGCGAAAGGCAAGCCCGTGCCGCCGTGGACCTTCCCGGCGCTCCCGGGCGGCGGCGCGATGCACTCCACGGTGGGGGACGTGATGCGCTTCCTGGAGACGAACCTGGGGCGGGGCGAGACGTCCTTCACGAAGGCCCTGTACCGGATGCAGGCGCCCCGGGTGAAGGCCGGGTCCTTCCAGCGCGGCCTGGGATGGAATGTCTCCCAGGTGCGAGGGAAGGACGTGGTGTGGCGCTCGTCGGTGATGGGGGGCTACGTGGGCTTCATGGGGCTCAGCATCGCGGCGGACGCGGCCGTGGTCATCCTCGCGGACCACGGCTGGTCGCTGTTCTCCGCGCTGCGGGGGCGCGTGCCCCTGGAGGCGCCGGGGCTCGCGTTGATGTCGCGGTTCCTGCCGCCGTGAGGGGGCTTCAGGGAATGGTGAAGCGGTAGAGCTGGAAGCCGCCCGAGGACGCCATCTCGAAGTCGCGCACGTTGCGTGGGGCGCCGGTCTCGCTGCGCTGCGCGAGCTTGAAGTCGCCGGTGCCGTTGCTGGCCTGGAAGCGGAACTCGTACGAGCCCGGTTCGGTGGGCAGCGAGGCCGCGGACATCTTGGTCACGGCCAGGTTGGCGAAGCCCGGCAGCGTTTCACCGTCCGGGCGGCGCACGGAGCCGATGGCGCGCAAGAAGGGCGAGCCGCCGGTCAGGATGAGGTACTGCGGGTCCGCGGTGCGCGCGGGCTTCGCCGGGGCGGAGGGGG
>NZ_RAWR01000283.1:0-11453 GCF_003986945.1 Corallococcus sp. AB018
CCACCTAGCCCCCGTCCCCCTGACTGGTCGCCAGCCGGCCACCAGCCAGGCCCGAGGGAGGCGTCCCCGAGGAGAAACCCCCGGTCCGGACGCGCATCCTTGAGAAAGGTCGGGGCGGTAGCTATAAGCCCCGACCCACTACAACGCTGGACCTCCCTCCCATCCTGGGTGGGGGCAAGGCGCACTGGAGAGAAGCCATGAAGCCCGACTTGCACCCGGTCTACCCGCCCTCCCGCATCACCTGCGCGTGCGGCAACATCGTCGAGACCAAGTCCACCCGCGGCTCGTTCAGCGTGGAAGTCTGCTCGAACTGCCACCCGTTCTTCACCGGCAAGTACAAGCTGCTGGACACGGCCGGCCGCATCGACCGCTTCAAGAAGAAGTACGCGAACAACGCGCCGGCCGCCAAGAAGGGCGCCAAGGCCGCCGAGCCCGAGAAGGCGTAGTCCTTCGGCTCTACAGCATCCGTAGCACCCCACGAGCAGGGTCGTGGAGGGCCTCGAACGACAGAGGCGCTCCCCGCCCTGCTCGCGGTGTTTCAGCTCCAGGCGCTCGTCAAATTTTCACGCGCGCTTTCGGTGCTACAGCCAATTACAGGCCAGAAATTCGACGTAGCACGCAAGTGACCGCACAGTCCGCCGCGTCCCAGAGACGTCTGTCCCAAAGACGGAGGCGTGATGTTCGCGGAAGCTGCTGCCCCTGCCCTGAAGATTGTCCGACGCTCCCAGAACGACAGCGTCTTCGCGAAGCGCGGGGAGGCCTACACGCTGCTGCAGGGCGACAGCCTGGAGCTGATGGCCCAGCTGCCCGAGCAGTCCTTCGACCTCATCTTCGCGGACCCGCCGTACTTCCTCTCCAACGGCGGCACCACCTGCAAGGGTGGCAAGCGCGTCTCCGTGGCGAAGGGCCAGTGGGACGTGTCCCGCGGAGTGGAGGAGGACCACGCCTTCACCACCAAGTGGCTCGCCGCCTGCCAGCGCCTGCTGCGCCCCAGCGGCACGCTGTGGGTGAGCGGCACCCAGCACGTCATCTTCAACGCCGGCTTCGCCATGCAGAAGCTGGGCTACAAGCTGCTCAACACCGTCACCTGGTACAAGCCCAACGCGAGCCCCAACCTGGCGTGCCGCTACTTCACGCACTCCACGGAGCTGCTCATCTGGGCCTCGCCGGCGTCCGGCGGCAAGCTGAAGCACGTCTTCAACTACCAGCGCATGAAGGCGGAGAACGGCGGCAAGCAGATGCGCGACGTGTGGAACCTGCCGCGCAACGGTGACGAGGAGCTCACCGCCGACGGCGCCGGCCGCATGTGGACGCAGACGGCCCCTCGCGGCGAGGAGAAGGCCTTCGGCAGCCACCCCACGCAGAAGCCGGTGGCCCTGCTGGAGCGCATCCTGGAGGCGAGCTGCCCGGAGAACTCGCTCATCCTGGACCCCTTCAACGGCAGCGGCACCACCGGCGTGGCCGCCCTGAAGCACGGCCACCGCTACGTGGGCATCGACATGAACCCGGAGTACCTGGCCCTGTCCAAGAAGCGCCTGGACGCGACCCTCAAGTAACCCGCCTCAAGCGCGGGTGAGGATGAGCTCCACGCCCTGCCGGGCGATGGGGTGGTACCTCGCCCCGTTCTTCTCGAACGCCGCGCGCGCCACCTTGCGGTGGTCGCGCGACGAGGCGAGCACGCTGTAGAGCGGCTTCAGGTACTTCATCCGGCCCACCTCGCCGAGGAACTCCTCGGCCCGGCCGAGCGGAGCATCGAAGCCCGCGCGCAGCGCCGCCACCAGCCACGCCACCAGCACCTCCGAGTTGCGGCTGCCCGTGAGCGAGAACCTCGCGTCCAGCTCCCGGAAGACGTCCTGGGACGTGTCCGCCGGCATGGACTCCAGGAAGAGCTGCCACTCGGTGGGCGTCCAGTCCTTCGTGTCCGCTTGCGAAGGCACCGTCCCGCGCAGCTTCTCCAGCGCCTCCAGCCGCGCGGAGGTGGGCCGGGGCGCGCTGGGCGGCACGCCGGGCCGGTTCAGGTACGCGTCCGCGTCCACCTTCGCCAGGGCCCCCGGCAGCTCGGCCTCCGTGAAGCGGACGAACTCCTCCGTGGTGAGCGCCTGGAAGCGGTACTTCGCCAGGTAGCGGCGCAGGAAGCCGTCGAAGGTGGGACGGCCCACCGCGTCCTCCAGCGCGCGCAGCAGCAGGTAACCCTTCTCGTAGGGAATCTGGGAGAAGGCCTCGTCCGGATCCACGCCGGACAGGTGCGTGCGCAGCGCGGTGAGCTGCGGGTGCGCGCGGAAGTGGTGCAGCGCTTCGTCCAGCGAACGGCGCCCCAGGGCCGCGTGCAGCGCCGCGACCTCCGGCCCCGCCAGCGCCTCCAGGATGCGGCGCTCCGCGAAGACGGTGAAGCCTTCGTTCAGCCAGAAGTGCTCCGCGGACGCGTTCGTCACCAGGTTGCCCGTCCACGAGTGCGCCAACTCGTGCGCCACCACGTTCACCAGGCTCTTGTCCCCCGCGATGAGCGTGGGCGTGAGGAACGTCAGGCGCGGGTTCTCCATGCCGCCGTAGGGGAACGACGGCGGCATCAGCAAGAGGTCGAAGCGCTCCCAGTCGTACGGTCCGAAGAGCGACTCCGCGGCCTTGAGCATGTCGTCCACGCCCGCGAATTCGTCCGCCGCGTCCTCCAGCGCCTCCGGCTCCGCCCACACCCGCGAGCGCGGCCCCAATTCCTTGGACGTGAGGCTGCCCACCGCGAACGCCAGCAGGTACGGGGGCACCGGCTGCGGCATCTCGTAGTGCTCCTCCGCCTCCACGCCGTGCTCCTCGCGCGCCACGAACGAGGCCGCCATCACGGACTTGAGCTGCTTGGGCACCCGCAGGGACGCGCGGTAGCGGATGCGGATGCGCGGCGTGTCCTGCAGCGGCACCACGCTGCGCGCGTGGATGGCCTGGCACTGGCTGAACAGGAACGGCTGCTGCCCACCCGCCGTTTGCGACGGCGTCAGCCACTGCAGCGCGCTCGCCTCCGGGGACGTGCGGTAGCGCACCGTCAGCTGCTTCAGCCCCGCGGGCAGCTCAATCCGAAGCCGGCTGCCGAGGATGGGTTCAGGAGGGGAGAGGATGTAGGGCAAGGGGCGACCCTGGGCATCCACCACGCCCCGGATGTCCAGGTCGCGGGTGTCCAGGTCGAGGGGACCTGCTGACGCCTCCTTGAGCGTCAGCGTGGCCTCCGCGTGCAGGCGGCGCGTCCGGAAATCGACGCGGGCCTTCCAGTCCAGCGTTTCGGTCTCAGGCTGCGTGCTGTCGTTGTACGAGTGCGGGTCGAGGCGAGCCATGGGGCCCGACTTGTAGTCGGGGAGCCGACCTCCTGGC
The DNA here is from genome assembly GCF_003986945.1 of Corallococcus sp. AB018. Taxonomy (NCBI): domain Bacteria; kingdom Pseudomonadati; phylum Myxococcota; class Myxococcia; order Myxococcales; family Myxococcaceae; genus Corallococcus; species Corallococcus sp. AB018. The sequence continues at coordinate 3,355 of NZ_RAWR01000283.1, forward strand.
GAGCACACCCGACGGCAATGCCGGTTGACTTCCGGGTCAATCGCCTACATTTGTGCAGTCCCCTACTTCCTTTTATGGGAGCCGATTTCCGATGACGACCCGGATCCGAAAAGTGGCGGTGCTTGGCGCTGGCGTGATGGGCAGCGGCATCGCCGCGCATCTGGCCAACTCCGGCGTGCGCGCCCTGTTGCTGGACATCGTTCCGCCCCAGGCTGCTCCGGGCGAGGACACCGCTTCCAAGGCGTTCCGCAACAAGTTCTCGCAGGGCGCCATCGCGAACCTGCGCAAGGCGAAGCCCAGCCCCATCGTATCCGAGCAGGTGCTCGCGGCCATTGAAGTGGGCAACCTGGAAGACGACCTCGCGCGCCTGGGCGAGTGCGATTGGATCATCGAGGTGGTGAAGGAGGACCTGGCCGTCAAGCAGGCCCTGTTCGCCAAGGTGGAGAAGCACGCCCGCAAGGACGCCATCATCTCCTCCAACACCTCCGGCCTCTCCATCGTGGGGATGACCGAAGGCCGCGGCGCGGACTTCAAGAAGAACTTCCTGGTCACGCACTTCTTCAACCCCGTGCGCTACATGAAGCTCCTGGAACTCGTGGCCGGCCAGGAGACGAGCGCGGAGGTCGTGAAGACCCTCCACAAGTTCGGCGAAGAGGTGCTCGGCAAGGGCATCGTCTACGGCAAGGACACCACCAACTTCATCGCGAACCGCATTGGCGTGTACGGGATGATGCGGACCATCTCCGAGATGCAGAAGACGGAGATGTCCATTGAAGAGGTGGACAAGATCTTTGGCCCGGCCATGGGCCGTCCCAAGTCCGCCGTCTTCCGCACCGCGGACATCGTGGGCCTGGACACGTTCACCCACGTGGCGAAGAACTGTTACGACACGCTGACGCACGACGAAGAGCGCAACGTCTTCGCCGCCCCGGACTTCCTCCAGAAGATGGTGGAGAAGAAGATGCTGGGCGACAAGAGCGGCGGCGGCTTCTACAAGAAGGACCGCTCCTCCGGTGGCAAGGACATCCTCGCGCTGGACCTGAAGACGCTGGAGTACCGGCCGCAGGCGAAGGTGCGCTTCGACTCGCTGGGCGCCGCGAAGGACATTGAAAACGTCAAGGAGCGCGTGGCGTCCGTGATGAACGCGGACGACAAGGCCGGCAAGTTCGCCGAGCGCGTCACCCTGGACGTGCTGGCGTACTCCAGCCGCCGCATCCCGGAGATCGCCGACGACCTGGTCAACGTGGACCGCGGCGTGCGCTGGGGCTTCGGCTGGGACCTGGGGCCCTTCGAGGTCTGGGACGCCTACGGTGTCCAGAAGGGCGTGGAGCGCATGAAGGCGCTGGGCCTCAAGCCCGCCGCCTGGGTGGAGGAGATGCTGGCCAAGGGCCGCACGTCCTTCTACGGCGTGCAGGACGGCCGCGACACCTACTGGGACATCCCGTCCAAGTCCGTGAAGCAGGTGTCTGAGAACGCGCGCACCTTCCGCGTGGAGTACCTCAAGCGCGGCAACAAGAAGATCACCGGCAACGACAGCGCGTCGCTGTGGGACATGGGCGACGGCGTCACGCTCTTGGAGTTCCACTCCAAGATGAACTCCATCGACGATGACATCATCGCGATGATGAACACCGCGCTGGATGAGACGGAGAAGAACTTCAAGGGCCTCGTCATTGGCAACGACGGCTCCAACTTCTCCGCCGGCGCGAACATCATGGCCATGCTGATGGCGGCCAAGAGCGAGGACTTCGACTCCATCCGCAAGATGGCGTCCGCGTTCCAGGCGGCCAACCAGCGCATGCGCTACAGCCCCGTGCCCGTCGTGACGGCGCCCTTCAACCTCACGCTGGGCGGCGGCGCGGAGGTCACCATGGGTGGCAACGCGGTGCAGGCCAGCGCGGAGCTGTACATGGGCCTCGTGGAAGTGGGCGTGGGCCTCATCCCGGGCGGCGGCGGCACCATGATGCTGCTGCGCAACGTGTTCGGCGGCTACGCGGCGGACAAGGACTTCGACTCGCTGCCCTTCCTCAAGAAGGTGTTCCTCGCCATCGGTATGGCGAAGGTCGCCACCAGCGCGGAAGAGGCTCGCGAGACGGGCTTCCTGTCCCAGCAGGACGGCATCACGGGCAACCGCGACTTCCTCCTGTCGGACGCGAAGTCGCGCGTGCTGGGCCTGGCGAACGGCGGCTTCCGCCCGCCGCGTCCCACGCGCTTCCGGCTGCCGGGCCCCAACGGCGCGGCCACCATCGACATGATGCTGTACGACATGCAGCTCAACAATCAGATCAGCGCCCACGACCGGAAGATCGCCCAGAAGCTGGCGCGCGTGCTCTCCGGTGGTGACACCAGCCCGTCCGTGCTGGTGACCGAGGAGAAGCTGCTGGAGCTGGAGATGGAAGCGTTCCTGAGCCTCATCGGCGAGGAGAAGACCCAGGACCGCATGATGTTCATGCTCGAGAAGGGCAAGCCGCTGCGCAACTAGCGCGAGGCGTTTACCCAATGGTTTTCCAGACGCGAATTCCGAAGCACGCCCGGACGCTGTCCGGGCAGGGAGACATCTAAAATGTCCGGACGAGTCGTGATTGCCAGCGCGGTGCGCACCCCCTTCACCCGCGCCCACAAGGGAGAGTTCAAGGACACGCGGCCGGATACGCTCGCGGCCCTTGCCATCAAGGAGGCCGTCGCCCAGGTCCCCGGCTTGAAGCCGGCGGACGTGGAGGACGTCATCATGGGCTGTGCCATGCCGGAGGCGGAGCAGGGCATGAACGTGGCCCGCAACGCGAGCCTGCTCGCCGGCCTGCCGGACACCGTTCCGGGCCTGACCATCAACCGCTTCTGTTCCTCCGGCGTGCAGTCCGTGGCGCAGGCGGCGCAGGGCATCAAGTCCGGAATGCTCCAGGTGGCCGTGGCCGGTGGCACCGAGTCCATGACCATGGTGCCCATGGGCGGCAACAAGGTCTCCGCCAACCCGGAGATCATGCAGAAGCTGCCGGAGGTCTACACCTCCATGGGCGCGACGGCGGAGAACATCGCCTCCCGCTACAACGTCACCCGTGAGGACGCGGACAAGTTCGCCGCCGAGTCCCAGCGCCGCGCGGCCACCGCCCGCGAGCAGGGGAAGTTCAAGGAGGAGATCTTCCCCGTCACCACCACGATGTTCGACGAGGACGGCACCCAGAAGCAGGTGACCGTCTCGGTGGACACCATCCTGCGCCCGGAGACGACGGTGGAGGGCCTGGCCAAGCTGCGCCCGGCCTTCAACGCCAAGGGCGTGGTGACGGCGGGCAACGCGTCGCCGCTGACGGACGGCGCGGCGGCCGCGGTGGTGATGAGCGAGGAGAAGGCGAAGGAGCTCAACGTCAAGCCGCTGGGCTACTTCGTGGACTACGTGGTCGCCGGCGTGCCGCCCGAAATCATGGGCGTGGGCCCGGTGCCCGCCATCCGCAAGCTGCTGGAGCGCAACAAGCTGAAGGTGGAAGACATCAGCGTGTTCGAGCTCAACGAGGCCTTCGCGGCGCAGGCGCTGCACTGCATCCGTGAGCTGGGCATCCCCCAGGACAAGGTGAACCCGAACGGCGGCGCCATCGCCCTGGGCCACCCGCTGGGCGTGTCCGGTGCGCGCATGGTGGCCACCATCCTGCGCGAGCTGAAGCGCCGGGACGGCCGCTACGGCGTGGTGAGCATGTGCATCGGCGGCGGCATGGGTGCCGCGGCGCTGGTGGAGCTGGCGAAGTAATCCGCTTCCGCTTCGCGCCCCCTGGTGGCTTCAAGGGGGCGCGAGGTGGCTGTCAGGAGGCCGGGGCGTCCGGGTCGTTCACCGGGACGCCCGCCAGGCGCAAGACCCGCAGCGCGTTGGTGGTGTCCACCACCCCCTGCCGGAGCCGGTAGTCGAACACCATCTTCCCGTCCTCCAGGTGGTCGCGGAAGTGGACGTTCACCACGTGCGAGCCCGGCTCGTCCGCCAGCACCGCCAGGGACAAGTCGTGCGTCGTCACCGCGCCACACGCGCCGGAGGCGAGCAGGAGCCGCAGCACCTCGCGTGAGGCAATCTGCCGTTCGCGGGTGTTGGTGCCCAGCAGGATTTCGTCCAGCAGGAAGAGCGCCTGGCCCTTCGCGGCCGCCGCCGCGTCCAGCACCATTTTCAGCCGCAGCACCTCCGCGTGGAAGTACGACACGCCGCGCTCCAGCGAGTCCTTCACGCGCATGCTGGTGAGCACCTGCACTGGAGACAGCCGGAACGACGCCGCGGACACCGGCGCGCCCGCCAGCGCCAGCACCACGTTCGCGCCCAGCGCGCGCATCAGCGTCGTCTTGCCGCTCATGTTGGAGCCGGTAATCAGCAGCGCGTGACGCGGGCCGGGCAGGGACACGTCGTTGGGCACGGGCGCGTCCAGCAGCGGGTGTCCCAGCGCGGTGGCCTCCACGCTCGGGCCCTGGGCGTGCAACTCGGGCCAGGTGAAGGCAGGGCGGTCATGGGCCAGTCCTCCCAGGCAGCAGAGGGCCTCCAGCTCCGCGAGTCCCTCGAACCACTGGCGCACGTCGCGGCCGTGGGCGGCGCGCCAGTTCTCCAGCGCGAAGAGGGCGTGGATGTCCCAGAGCGTGACCCAGTGGACCAGGGGGTGGAACTGGTGCCGCTTGAACTCGATGAGCGAGAACAGCCGGCTGAAGCGCTGGAACAGCACGGACACCGCCGGGCCGCTCTGCGCCCTCAGGCCGGACTGGAGCTGCTTGAGGCGTGGATGCTCGAAGGTCTGCTTCTCCACGCGCTCGAAGATGGAGGCGTAGCGCACGAAGCCGCGCTCGCCGCGCTCCACGGCTTCGTCCATCTGCCGCAGCGTGCGGCGCGTGGCCACGGCGATGCCCAGCTGTGCGAGCAGCCCCACCCAGACGGTGCTGTCTGGAATCACGCCAACAGTGCCCAGGATGAAGAGGGTGAGCGTTATCAGGGGCAGCACGATGGCCAGGGGCCGTGCCCAGCGGATGGCGTCCAGCGAGGGCCCGGCTTCCGCCCACTGGATGAAGAGGGCCGGGTCCGCCTTGTCCTTCGCCACCACGCGAGCGTCCACGCAGAGGTCCTGGCGGAAGTCCACGCTCGGGGCCAGCTCGCGCGCGGCGCCCTGCCGGGTCACCACCGTCTCCGCGGTGGCGGGGGAGGACAGCCACGCGGCCAGCCGCTCCTCACCCGCGCGCGTCGCCGTCTCGTTGATGAGCTGGAAGAGGCTGCCCTGGCCAAAGACATCCAGGTCCGTGGCGTAGAGGTGGTTGGGGGAGAGGAACCGCTCACCCGTGTCCGTGAAGGAATGCCAGCCGCCCTCCAGCCTCGCCAGGCCGCGCTCGTTGAGCAGGACGAAGAGGCGCGCGCGCTGCTCCTTGAGGAACACCTGATGGTGCAGCACCGCCAGCACGCCATAGACGGCGAGCGCCCCGGCCGCCGCCCACCACCAGGGCTTGGGCAGCCGGCCCATCAGTGTCAGCGCTGCGATGACCAGCGCCGCCACGAAGGCCACGGTGCGCAGGTTGGCGTACCGCGCGCTGACGCGGTCCAACTCCGTCAGGTCCGCCTGGGCGGCGGCGCGGCGGTCGGTGTACGTGCGATGCGGGCTCTGGGACTCGGTCGGGGCGGGCACGATGGTCGCGCATGCTGTGCGGCCCCCCGTCCGAGGGCAAGCGCTCAACGCGCGCTGTCACGCTTCGATGCCAGTCGAGAACAGCCTCTGGACGGGGGCACGATGCAGGGCGCCTCCATCGTCGAGCGGGCTCGCTGTTGACTCCCAAGGGGCCGCCGGGATTTGAATGTGGCCCGTGAGGGACGGTCGGGCCGGCCGTGCCTCGCCGAGGGGGCTTCACCCCATGTCGTTACCCAAGGTCGTGCTGGGCGGAGGGCTCCTCGTGGGCCTGCTCGCCGCGCCTCCCGCCGAGGCTCGTTTCGGCAAGCGCTCGGACTCCACCGAATCGTCGAAGCCCGTCCACGAGGCGACCGCCATCGGTTCGGACCGGGAGGACGATTCGAAGCAGGACGACGAGAACAAGAACCGTTCGTCCAAGAGCAAGAGGACCACGGTGTCCTCCACGGACGACAGCTACGAGTACAACTCGAGCGCGTCCTCCGATGCTGCCTCCTTCATCCTGGGCGCCGTCTTCGAGCTGCTGTTCCGGGGCATGGGGGAGGCCATCGCCAACACGGGCACCCACCACGGCCACGAGAGGGTGGCTCCGGACGCGCCGCCCCAGCGCAACTCGCTGCGGCACGCCGTGCCGTTCTCCTTCCGCGCGGGCCTGCTGGTGTCACCCCTCAGGGGCGGCACCGGCTTGGACTTCGACCTCGGCTGGGAGGCCCAGCGCTTCGGCATGGACCTGCGGCTGTCGCGGCTGACGGGGACGTGGGACACCTCGGCGTACCGCGACACGCTCACCCTGGGGGAGATGCACGCGACCTACGCCCCCCTCGTCCGGGAGGAGCTCCGCCTGCGCGTGGAAGCCGGCGTCTCCACCCTGGATGTTCCCGGGCGCGTCTACGTGGCCCCCAGCCTGGGCATGTCCGTGGAGGCGTGCCTGCTGGGCCCCCTGGACGTGGAGGGGCGCCTGCAGATGACGCCCGGGCCCTACCAGCAACTGGACGCGCGCGGAGGGCTCGCGCTGCACCTGGGCAGCCTCATGCTGCGCGGCGGGGTGCGCTACCTCGCGCTGGACTCCGAGGTGGCCCCGCTGGGGCTGCCTCTCGGTTTCACCCCCGAGTTCGGCCTGGGCTTCACGTTCTGAACAGCGACGTGCGCTCAAAAACACCACGGGCCCGGCCGCGGATGCTCTCGCGGTCAGGCCCGTTGGACGTCACGGTCCCCTTGAAGGGACGTGTGGATTACTTCTCCTTGGAGGCCAGCTTGCGCAGGGCCTTCTGGTCACGCACGCAGAGGATGCGTCCGACGTTGCCGAGCACGCCCTCGCGCTTCATCTCGTTGATGAGCGTGGACACGAAGGAGCGCGAGGCGCCCACCAGGTCCGCCAGGTCCTGCTGGGTAATCCCGCGCAGGTCCGTCTCACCGCCGTGCGGGCAGCGCTCGCCGTGCGCCTCCACCAGCGTGAGCAGGGTGTCCGCCAGCCGGGCCGGAACCTCCTTGAAGGTCAGGCCCAGGACGCGCTTGCGCAGCGAGCGCACGCGGTCCGCGTAGGCGCGCACCACGTCCACCGCCAGGGCCGGACGGGCCTCCAGCTGGGCGCGGAAGTCGCGGCCCTCGATGCTCCACACCTCGGCCTCGCCCGCCGCCACGGCCATCTCCTCGATGGGCGTGCCTTCCGGGCGGAACAGCTCGCCGAACAGGTCGCCCGGGCGCAGGATGGACACCACCGAACGGGTGCTGTTCTTGCCAATGCGCATCAGGCGCACGCGGCCGGACTTCAGCAGGTACACGCGGTCAGACGTGTCGCCGGGGCGGTAGATGGTCGAGTTGTGCGGGAAGGACTCGACCTTGAAGTACCCCTTGAAGTCGATGGCCTCCTGGCCGGGGACCAGCTTGTTCGCGGTCACCATCATGCCGGACGACGTCGCCTGCAGCGGCGCCACGACGTTGGAACCGATAGGGCCGAGGGGGCGGTTGAAGCCGTGCATGGGAGACTCCTGGGAAGGCGGAAAGGGATGGGGAAGGTTGGTCGCTGCTGCTGCTGCGGACGGACCTTGCTCTTTCCAAGAGGCGTGCCATGAGCACTTGAACTATTCCCGGGGGAACAGTTCGAGGAATGCCGGGTACTTAGCGCTACACCCCGGTTTGGCCCCCCCCACTGTGTCCAAAACCTGAAACAGAACGTTCAAACAGTCTGATCACTTTGAACGAAACGTTAAACAGGCACACCGGTTTGTCCGGGCTGGGACACTGTCAGGAAGCATCCTTCACCGGATAAGGGTGCACCTGTGGACCCTGCCCCTGTGCAAGACCGAACTTTTGAAGCTTTCGTTCAAGCGTTGGACGGCTGATGCCCAGGATCTGACACGTGCGTCCCTTGTGGCCCTTGGTGACGGCCATGGCCCGGGCAATGAGCTGCCGTTCGGCCTCTTCCAGGGTGGGGATGCTGTCTCTTATACACATCTGACGCTGCCGACGATAAGG
>NZ_RAWR01000284.1:0-11461 GCF_003986945.1 Corallococcus sp. AB018
ACCCCGCCCCGTCGCGGGCGCGCTGCCGCGACCCGTGCCGTAAGTTTCTCGCGACGTCGAAACGCGAGGCGCGGAGCCGGGCGCGGAAGGCCCGTCGTCCCTGTCATGCCGGTTCGCCATGGGTCCAGTGTACCCCTCACTCCAGGATTCCATGTTTCTCGGCCCGGCCGCCTGCCCGGTTGCGTCTGAAATCAAGCGCTTCCCTCAAAAGCCGTGATCCGGAAGCAACCTCCAAAGTCCTGCGCGGATAATGCGGGAGGAAAAAGACCCAGACGCGACAGGAGACGTCGATGGCTCTCGGAATTGGCTCCAAGCTCGATTCGGTCATGGCCCGCATCCGCCAGGCCGCGGAGCAGGCCCGCGCTGACATGGCGGCGGCCGCCCAGTCCGTGAAGGAGCCCCTGCCGGACGCTCCGGACGCCAAGGCGCTCAACCCCGCGGAAGGCCGCTACCTGGACTCCTTCGAGGAGGAGCGCGCCCAGAAGATGGGCATGCCGTCCCTGGCCGCCCCCCCGCCTCCGGGCACGGATCCGGCCGCCAGCGCCATCCCCACCAACGAAGCGACGCAGGCCCAGAAGGAGCAGGGCTGGAACGCGCCGCAGACGACCGTAGCGCAGACGAGCAAGAAGGGCTGCGCGGAGGCCACCCTCACCTACCTGGAGCAGTCCAGCGCCGAAGAGGCGGTCCCGCTGACGCAGCAGGAGGCCCGCGAGAAGGTCCGCAACAAGGCGGACACCATGACCACGTCCGTGAAGGACCGCGTGGACGTGAACCTGGATGATGGCGCGACCGCCGACGAGATGGGCGCCATGCTGGGCAGCATGGGCATCAAGGTCACCAACGGCTTCGACGAGTGCAACACGGACGCGCTGAGCGGCGCGCTGAAGAACGGGCAGATGGCCCTGGCGCTGGTGGACTCCAACGCCCTGCTCAACACGACGCTGGCGGACGGCGAGAAGGGCCCGGACAGCGGCGAGCTGCACTGGCTCACCATCGACGGCGTGAACCCGGGCAAGAGCAAGAGCACGGACGACGACCTCTACCGCGTGCGCGACCCCGTCAACGGCGCCTACTGGGTGAAGGCCAGCGACCTGAAGAAGAGCATCTCCCAGGCACAGGAGCAGCACGGCAGCGGCGGCGTGATGACGGTGCAGAAGGACGGCACCGCGAAGACGACCGAGCAGCGCGAGGCCCTGGCCCAAGCCAACCTGGAGCGCACCCAGCCCCTGGGCAAGGGCAACGGCGGAGCCAGCCGGCGCCTGAGCGTGGGCGAGTCCAGCTGACCTGCGGAGATCGGCTCTCTTGGTGATCCTACGCAACGTTACAGATGAAGACCTCCCGCTCTTCTTCGAGCACCAACGGGACGCAGTCGCGCTGCGCATGGCCGCATTCCCGTCGCGGGAACGCGATGCCTTCCTGACCCACTGGCGCACGAAGGTTCTCCGCCCCGAGAACGTGACCCGCACCATCGTCGTTGGCGGCATGGTCGCTGGGTACATCGGCAGTTGGGAACAGGACGGCAAGCGCCTCATCGCCTATTGGATGGGTCGCGAGCACTGGGGCAAGGGCATCGCGACACGGGCGCTCTCGGAGTTCCTCGGGCTTGAGCCCATTCGTCCGCTCCATGCGTGGGTCGCTGTCCACAACGTCGGGTCGATCCGCGTCCTCGAGAAGTGTGGCTTCCGCACGGTGGCCCAGGAGAACCCGCAGCACGCGGACGGAGTTGCTGAGGTACTCATGACGCTGGGTCCGACCTGAAGGGGGTAGAGCCCCCTGCATCTCCCGGCTTCACCCAACGCCTTCCCCAGCCTCGCGCCAGGGAAGGCGTTTTCACGTCGTGAGGACTACAGGGGCTCGCCCACCACCAGCCGTCCACGACGTTCCGGCCCGCAGGCCGTGCCGCCCACCAGCACGCCAACCACCAGGCTCCGCAGCCATCGTGGATTCCGAGTCATGTCGTCGGTCCTATCGAAAGGCGTGCGTGAGGCTCAGGTGCCGTCGATGAGGCGGTTCGCCAGGTCCGGGCTGAACTGTCCGGCGGGCGTGCCCGGGGCGATGCCGCACTGGCCATCCGAGTCCCCCGGCGTCTTCACCCACAGGAGCAGCTCCGCGCCGCCGCCCGTCTGCGACGTCACGCCCAGCTTGCGACCACCGGGGTTGCACCACTCGCCGTTGGAGCCGTTGCCGTTGCGGCTGGTGTCGATTGTGTACTGCCGCGTGTAGCCGTAGCGGCTGTTCAGCGCGGCGTTCACCGCGTTGCCGTACGTGGTGGACTGAGCGGTCGGGTAGAAGTTGGAGACGTTGAGGGAGAAGCCGCGCACGTTGCGCACGCCCGCGGACTCCAGCCGCTGCGCCATGGTGTCGGCGGCGATCCAGCTCGCGTTGCCACCGTCCAGGTACGTCCAGGTGTTGGGCGCACGGTCGCGCAGCTGCTCGGAGGCGTAGCGAATGAGGCCGAGTCGCGTGGTGCGCTCCGCGTCGTTGGGGAGGCAGTCGAGCTGCGCGACGGCGTCCGGCTCCACGATGACCACCGCCGGCCGGTTGCCGATGGCCGTCGCGAAGGCGGAGATCCAGGTGCGGTACGCGTCCGCGCTGCCCGCACCACCGCCGGAGTGGCTGCCGCAGTCACGGCCGGGGATGTTGTAGGCCACCAGCACGGGCAGCTTGTCCGCCGCGTCCGCCGCGGCCACGAAGTTGGACACATCCTGGGCGATGTTGCCGTTCCAGTTGCCGAACCAGCGAGCCATCGGCTTCGAGGCGATGGACGCGTTGATGCGCGACGCGCGGCCGTCTCCACTGTTGTTGCGCGCCCACACCGCGGGGTTGGAGTTGGGGTCCACGTAGAAGCCGTTGGTCATCGCCACCGGGCCGGAGCCGGTACCGCTCTCGGTGGTGAGCGAGATGTCATCCAGCCGCACGGTGACGGCGTTGGCTCGGCCGCCCAGTTGGAACGTCACCTGCCCCTGGCCGGACGAGAACGAGGACGTGAAGGGGAAGGAGAACCGGCGCGACGTGCCATCCAGCGTAAAGGTCCGCGTGAGCGTGGCCGTGTACGGCGCCACCTCCTGCTGCACGGTCGCCTGCGCGGTGATGGTCGCCGTGGCGGTGGCGGTGAACGCCAGCGTGTACGTCTTCCCGGCGGTGAGCGTCAGGCCGCTCTGTCCCACGATGGCGTCCCACGGGTTCGCCGTGTTCGCGGCCACGTCCACGCGCCACCTGCCGCTCTCCACATACGACTGCGTGCTGGCGTTGTTCCACCACGGCGCCACCGTGCCGGAGTTGAAGGTGCCGTTGGTGAGCAGTTCGGTGAGCGCGGCCTCCTGAGCGGTGAGTGCTGGAGCTTCAGGAGTGACGGGCTCGGCCGGGCCACCACAGGCCGCGAGCGCGAACAGCGGAACGAACGACAGCGACAACCGACGCACGGAACGAGGGGTACGCATGAAAGGGAACTCCTCACCACGGGGGAGCTCCCTTCTTGCGGCGCGTCAGTCCTGAATACAAGACTAAACGGCTATTTCAGCTATTGACGGAATATTGCTGAAACATTCACGCCGAGGGGCCAATCACGGCGATGTGTCACGGCCCCTGCGGGCCGGGGCTGGAGTTGCCGCCGTCGGTGACGTAGCGCCACTGGCCGTCGGCCTGCCGGCGCCAGACGGTGAGGTACTTCACGTGGTCCACCTCCGGCTGGCCCTTCTCGTCCTTGCCCGTGGCGATGGCACGGCCCACCGTGTACGCGAGGTCGCCGGAGCCCGCCGCGTCTCCCAGCACCGGCTCCCAGCGCAGGTCGATGGCCTCCAGCGTGAACGGCGCGTACGCCTTCGCGATGGCGTCATGGCCGAAGATGCCGGCGGATCCGAGCGGCATCACCACGTCCTCCGCGGCGTAGGCGGCGAATGCCTTGCCCATGCCCTCGGATGTGGACATGGCGGAGAACGCGAGGTCCGCGGCCTTCGCCTCCTCCAGCGCCTGCGCGGGCGCAAGCGCGCGCGGCTCCGGCGCTGGCAGCGTGGACGAAGGCGTGAAGCCCGCGGGCGCCGTCATCGCCGTCTTGGCGGCGTTGAGCACCGCCACCGCCACGCGCCACTGCCCGTCCGGCTGGCGCTTCCACGCGGTGATGTAGCGAGAGGACGGCCGCACCGACGTGCCTCCCGACTCCACGGACACGTTGCCCACCGAGTACCCCAGCGTCCCGTCCGCGCTGACGTCCCAGCGCACGGGCGCCCAGCGCACCTTGCCCTCCGCCTCCAGCGGATGCGCGGCCAGCCACGCGCGGATGGCCTCCTTGCCCTTCGGCGCGTACGTGCCGTCCACCAGCAGCACCGCGTCGTCCGCGACGAAGTCCGCGAACGCCTGCGCCGAACCGGCCTTCTCCGCCGCGTCCGACATGGCCTGGTCCGCCGCCCTCAAGCCCGCGCGCAGATCCTCCAGCGACTGCCGCGCCGTCCCGACCTCCGCGCCCGGCCCGGAGGCCTTCGCCCCACCACACCCCAGGGTCCCCAACGCCGCGACGACGAGCGCGCCCGCGAACATCCGTTTCATGTGCTGGTTTCCTTTCGTGAAACACCGGGCCCGCGCGCCATGACCGGCACCCCGGGCTCCCGTCCGCGAGCCATACACGTAAACACGGAATTCCGCCCGCCTCGCGGCCCGGCGCGATCCAGGAGTGATGCGTTTCTACAATTAGAAGGGAATTTCTCCTCGCCGTGAAAGGAATCCCTCGAATGGATGGACGTAACGGAAGGACCGGCGGCGCCCGGCTGCTGCCGCTGACGGCGCTGCTGCTGGCCACCGGGTGTGAGCCGCGTACCGCGACGCCTCCGGCGCCGGAAGGCTCCACGGCGGAGATGAAGCTGGGAGCGGGCAGCCTCTCCGCCACCGTGCGCAGGACGGCGCACGGCATTCCCCACGTGCTGGCGGACGACTTCGCGGGCGTGGGCTACGGCTATGGCTACGCGTTCGCGCAGGACAACTTCTGCACGTTGATGGATGCGCTGGTGACGGTGAACGCCGAGCGCTCGCGCTACTTCGGGCCGGACGGCACATACCTGGCCGCGCTGGGCAGCCAGTACAACAACCTGAAGAGCGACTTCTTCTACCAGGCCATCAACGACGACGGCACGGTGGAGGCGCTGCTGGCGAAGCCGCCGCCCCTGGGTCCGTCCCAGGACGCGCGCGAGCTGGTGCGCGGCTACACCGCGGGCCTCAACCGCTACCTGGCGGAGACCGGCGTGGACGGGCTGACGGATCCGCGCTGCAAGGGCGCGGCCTGGGTGCGCCCCATCACCGAGCGCGACCTGTACCGGCGCTACTACCAGCTCAGCCTCTTCGCCAGCTCCCTCTTCTTCCTGGACGCGCTGGTGGACGCGAAGCCCCCGTCCCTGCTGCCGGACGGCACGCTGCCCCTGCCGCTGCCCGCGCCCGCCACGCTGGACCGCAAGGTGTTCCCCAGCTCCGAGACGCTGGGCCTGGGCAGCAACGCCTTCGGCCTGGGCAGCCAGGCCACGCGCAACGGCAAGGGCATGCTGCTGGCCAACCCCCACTTCCCCTGGGAAGGCTCGGAGCGCTTCTACGAGGCCCACCTCACGGTGCCGGGCAAGCTCAACGTCTCCGGCGTGAGCCTGCTGGGCGTGCCCGCCATCCTCATCGGCCACAACGAGACGCTGGCCTGGAGCCACACCGTCTCCACCGCGTACCGCTTCACCCCCTTCGAGCTGAAGCTCATCCCGGGCTTCCCCACGAAGTACCTGTACGACGGCCAGATTCGCGACATGACCACCCGCACCGTCACGGTGCAGGCGAAGGCGGCGGACGGCTCGCCCACGCCGCGGCAGCACACCTTCTACCGTTCGCACCTGGGCCCGATGATGGAGTACCCGTCCGGCCTGATGACGTGGAACGGCCTCACCGGCTACGCGTTCCATGACGCCAACGCCTCCAACCTGCGCCTGCTGGACGCCTTCTTCGCCATGGACCGCGCAGCGAACGTGGAGGAACTGCACACGGCGCAGGCCACCTGGCAGGGCATCCCGTGGGTGAACACCATCGCCACGGACGCGCAGGGCCGCGCGTACTACGCGGACATGAGCGTGGTGCCGCACGTCACCGACGCGAAGCTCTTGCGCTGCGTGCTGTCCCCCATCCCGCTGCTGGTGCTCGCGAGCGCGGGGCTGCCGGTGCTGGACGGCTCGCGCTCCGACTGCGCGTTGGGCAGCGACGCGGACGCGGTGGAGCCGGGCATCTTCGGCCCGGGCAGCCTGCCGCGCCTCACCCGCGCTGACTACGTCACCAACTCCAATGACAGCTACTGGCTGCCCAACCCTGCCCAGCCGCTCACCGGCTTCCCGCGCATCCTGGGCGGCGAGAAGAACGTGCGCAGCCTGCGCACGCGCCTGGGCCTGAAGATGGTGCAGGGCCGCATCGCGGGCACGGACGGACTGGCGGGCCAGGGCTTCACGCTGGAGCAGCTCCAGACGGTGATGTTCAACAACCGCAACTACTCCGGCGAGCTGCTGCGCGACGCCGCGGTGTCGCTGTGCCGCCGCACGCCCTTCGTGCTGATGCCGGACCTCACGTTCGAGGACCTGCGCCCCGCCTGCCCCGTGCTGGCCGCGTGGGATTTGAAGGGCGACCTGGACAGCCGGGGCGAGCTGCTCTGGCGCGTGTTCCTCTTCACCGCGGTGGGCGCCACCGGAGGGCCGTACCTGGTGCCCTTCAACGCGAACGACCCCGTCAACACGCCGCGCACGCTCAACACCCTGAACCCGCAGGTGGCCCAGGCGCTGGGCACCGCCATCCGCACGCTGCGCGAGCGCGGCATCGCCCTGGACGCGACGACGGGCTCCGTGCAGGGCAAGCGCAAGAACGGCATCTTCTACCCGGTGCACGGCTGCGCCCACGACGAGGGCTGCTTCAACCAGATCGCCAACCAGCTCCTGCCGGACGGCACGTATGAGCCCGTCCTGGGCTCCAGCTTCGTCATGGCCGTGTCCTTCACGGACGCGGGCCCCGTGGCGAAGTCCGTGCTCACCTACTCCCAGTCCACCAACCCGGCCTCGCCCTGGTACGCGGACCAGACGGCGATGTTCTCCCAGAAGCAGTGGGTGGACCGTCGCTACACGGAGGCGGAGATCGCCGGCGACCCGGCGCTGACCGTCACGCACCTCCAGGAGTAGTCGAAGCCGCCAGACAGCAGGGCTTCGCGGCCCGGTGTCCTTCCACCACGCGGGAAGGGCGCCGGGCCGCTGTGTTTTCGGGGCGAGCGGCCGTGGCCTGGGTGGCCAGCGCTCCATGGAGAATGCTCGCGCCGGAAAGTAGCAATGCCATCACAAATCCGCGGCGCTCAGTCTATTCCCAGACGCTCCGTGCGGCCCGAAAACGCGTCTATTCAACGCACTTTCCGAGGTCTCAAGAATCCCGAAATTGTAGCACTTGATAATGATTGCCAGGCCAATCCCTGGAAGGCAGAATTCACTGCGGGTGAAATAGGGATTTCCCTTCAGGCGGCGCGCTCCCGCGCCCCTTTCTGGGATTCCCACCCGAGGAGACCCCGTGAAGATGCTTCGTTGGAGTGCGGCGGCGCTGGCGCTGTTCGTCGTGGGCTGCGGCCCCGTGGAGGAGCAGCCGCTGGCGACCGAGCCCGTTGCGATGGAGACGCAGGAGGCGGAGCTGGCGACGCGGGCCTGTACGAACAGCCTGGGATGCCGGGAGGCTTGTGCCTGCCAGGGCGGCTTCTGCGTGCCGGACGGGTTCGGTCCGCCGCCGCCCGATGGCCACTGTGACCAGGCGCCCCAGCGCGTCTGCAGCACGGGTTCGGACTGCGCGTCCGGCTGCAACTGCGTGGGCAACGTCTGCGTCAATGACGGCTTCAGTCCTCCCGCCAACTGCCTGCTGGCGCCTCCGGATTCCTACGAGAGCGACAACACGCACACCTCCGCGTCCTCGTACCTGGGCACGCCGCAGCTCAACCACTCCTTCCACCGCCAGAACGACGTGGACTGGGTGCTGGTGGCCACGCCCATCAACCAGGTGATGACGGTGGAGACCTACAACCTGCGCAACGGCCCGTGGATGCGCATCGACATCTACGCGTACAACTACGCCACCCGCACGCTGGGCGCGCTCGTGGGCAGCACGTCGAGCACCATCTGCTCGCAAATCATCCCGTCCTGCTTCGTCTACCGCGCGACGGCGAACGTCGTGGCGAATGGCGTCTACGCGGTGAAGATCACCGACACGCGCAACCGGCCGTCGGGGTCCGACTACACGCCCACCGCGAAGTACGACCTGAAGATGTACTGAGCCCCAGCGCCGTCAGTCGCGGGGCGGCAGGTCTTCCGCCGTCCCGTCGATGACGCGCTTCGCGATGGTGAAGGAGAAGCCCGCGCGTGCGAGCGCCGCCAGGTCCTTCTTGCGGTTCTCCACGCGCGTGCTCGGGTCGCGCCGGAAGGGGCCCAGCCGCTTCTTGCGTGCCCAGATGCGGGCGGCGGCGTCCTCGGGCACGTCCTGGGTGGCCTCCGCCAGCTTCTCCTGCACCAGCTCCGGCGCCACGCCCTTCATGCGCAGCTTCTGGGTGATGACGCGGGCGCTGCGGCCGGATGCGCGCAGCGAGTGCACGCGCGTCTCCGCGTAGGTCCGGTCGTTGACGAGGCCGTTGCGGATGAGCTTCTCCGCCAGCGCGTCCACCCAGCCCACGGCCTCCGCGCGGTCGGTGCCGTGGAACTTCACGGAGCGGTCCACCCGGCGCATCAGCACGCGCTTGAGCTGGCTCACCGTGGCCGCGTACCGCTTGAGGTAGTGCAGCGCCGCGTTCTCCAGGTAGCGCTGCGACACCTTCCGGGGCGGCTTCGGTTTGCGAGGTTCCCGGCGGCGGTCCGGGTCCCTGTCGGTGGGATCATCCATGGCGGGACAGCTCTACCACCGGGGTCCGACGCATGGGGCCGCGTCCGGCGCCCCTCCAGGTCGTCCGCCCGGGGCCTGGCCGCTCGGCGGGTCTCCGTGAAGGCTCGTCACGATGCCGCCTGCTCCCGCGCGTAATGGGTGGGCGGCAGTCCGACGTGGCGGGTGAAGGCCACGCTGAAGGTGCTCGCGGAGCTGTAGCCGACCTGCTCCGCGACCTCGGCGACGGTGACCTCCTGCTTGCGCCGCAGCAGGTCCTTCGCCAGGGCCATGCGCCAGCCGAGCAGGTACTCCATCGGGGCCACGCCCATCGCGCGGTTGAAGCGCTCGAAGAACGCGGAACGGGACAGCGCGGCCTCCTTCGCCAGCTGCGCCACGGTCCACGCCTGGGTCGGGCGCTCGTGCATCCGGCGGATGGACACGGACAAGCGCTCGTCGGAGAGCCCTCGCAAGAGGCCCGGAGACGCCGCGACGCCCGCCGTGGAGCGGAGCGCTTCGATGAGCAGCACCTCCATGAGGCGGGCGAGGATGACCTCGCGCGCGGGCCGCCGTTCGCGCGACTCGTCCCGCAGGAGTTCCACGAGGGCGGTGAGCCGCTGCTCGCCGCGAACGTGCACGAACTGGGGGAGGAGCGAAACGAGCAGGCTCGCGTCCGGAGAGGCGAAGGCGCAGTACCCCACCAGCATCCGGACATCGGGCGGACCGTGGTGGATGCCGTTCCTGATTTCACCATCGGGCAACACGATGCGAGGCGTCTCGTGCTTGCCCTTCGGCGGCTCGATGCTCGACGTCGTGAAGTCGAACGCCGCGGGAATCAGGACGAAGTCGCCCTTCTCGAGGATGACCGGCTCACGTCCGTCCACCGCGAGGCGGCTCCGCCCCATGAGGACCGCGCAGTAGAAGGGCCTCCCATTCTCCGCGCGCCGGACCCGCCACCGGCCCGCGCCACTGACGAGCTTCGAGAACGGGGCGCCCGGCTGGAGCAGCGTGACCACTTCCGCCAGGGGATCGACCATGACCGGACTCCTGCGAATGAAATCTGGACTCCCTGTTGTAGCAGGTCCGGATGGCGGTCCGTATACCTGTCACCGAAGCCACACCTGCCCAGGAGACGCCATGAAGACGATTCTGATCACCGGATGCTCGTCCGGATTCGGCCTCGACACCGCCCGCTACTTCCTCGAGCACGGCTGGAAGGTCATCGCCACGATGCGCAAGCCGCGCGAGGACGTGCTGCCCCGCTCCGAGCACCTGCGCGTGCTCCCGCTCGACGTCACCCAGCCCCAGAGCATCCGCGAGCTGGTGGAGGCCGCCGGCCCCATCGACGTGCTGGTCAACAACGCGGGCGTCGGCCTGATGGGCGTCTTCGAAGGCACCTCCATGGAGACGGTCCGCAACACCTTCGAGACGAACGCGTTCGGGGTCATGGCCCTGACCCAGGCGTTCCTGCCTCACTTCAGGCAGCAGCAGTCGGGGGTCATCGTGAACGTCTCGTCGGGCACGACGTTCAAGCCGCTCCCGCTGCTCGCCGTGTACACCGCGAGCAAGGCGGCGCTCAACGCGTTCACCGAGTCGCTCGCGCTGGAGCTCCAGCCCTTCCATGTGCGGGTGAGCCTGGTGATTCCCGGACGGTCCCCGGAGACGCCCTTCTCCCAGAACGCCCAGGCCCGGATGCAGGACCAGGGCGTCACCGTCCCCGAGGCGTACTCCGGCTTCGTGCGGAGCATCTTCGAGCAAAGAACGGCGCATGCCTCGGGGCCGGTCACCCGGTCGGTGGACGTGGCGGAAGCCATCTGGCGCGCGGTGAACGACCCGTCGTCCCCCCTCCGCCTGCCCGCCGGCGCGGACGCAGTGGAGATGGCCCGGTCGAACTGAGACCGGGGTTGTGCGTCAAGCGCACCGGCTCGTGAGATATCCGTGTCGATCCGCCGCACGGCCGTTCGTCGTGCGGATGGAGCCACACCCACACCCCAGGAGCCCCCATGCGCTTCATGCTCATCCCCCGCCCCTCCACCCTTGAGCCCACGCACTCGGACGCGCCCTTCGACGAGGCCGTCTTCATCGCGCAGATGAAGTTCAACGAGGAGATGCACCAGGCCGGCGTGCTGGTCGCCTCCGAGGGCCTCAGCCCCGCCCCGGGCGCGCACGTCGTCTTCAAGGACGGCAAGTCCAGCGTGAAGGATGGCCCCTACGCGGAGACGAAGGAGCTCATCGGCGGCTTCTACGTGCTGGAGGTGAAGTCGAAGGAAGAGGCCATCGAGTGGGCCCGCCGCTATCCGGGCGGCATGGGCAACGACGACGTGATGGAGGTCCGCCCCCTCACCGGCGCCGGAGACATCCCGCCGGAGCTGGTGACGCTCATCGAGAAGGTGGCCCCCACCTGGAGCCAGACCTTCAAGGAGTCCTGACCCATCCGTGACGTGGGCGGCTCCGGGACTAAGCCAACCGGAGTAATTCCGTTCAGGGGTACGCTGCGTTGGTAATGAGCAGCGTGCGCCGGAAGAGGCCCCAGCAGGGCGTGCGGCTAACTGCCGGGCAGCGGCGCCTCCTGACAGGGCTGCTC
>NZ_RAWR01000285.1:0-11400 GCF_003986945.1 Corallococcus sp. AB018
CTTCGGGCTGGGAGTCCCGTCGATGCTGCTGGTGCTCGCGCTGCTGGTGCCGCTGTGCGCGGTGTGTGCGCGAGGCGCGGGGCAGACGGACGTGTCGCCCGTGGGCCAGGTGGGGAACCTCACGCAGGTCATCTTTGGCGGGGTGCGGCCCGGAGAGTTGTCGTCCAACGTGGCGGCGGGTTCGGTGGTGGCGGGCGCGGCGGCGCAGACGGGCGTGAGCTTGTGGTCGTTGAAGGCGGGGCACCTGCTGGGGGCGTCGGCCTCCCGGCAGCTCGCCGCGCAGCTGGTGGGCGTGACGGTGGGCGCGGTGGTGGCGGTGCCTGCCTATCTGCTGCTGGTGGACACGTACGGGCTGGGGACGGCGGTGTTGCCGGTGCCCGCGGCGGCGCAGTTCCGGGCGGTGGCGGAGGTATCCGTGCGAGGTCTGGCGGGCCTGCCGCCCTACGCGGGCTGGGCCGCGCTGGTGGGCTTCACGGTGGGGGCGCTGTCGACGCTGGCCGCGAGGAGCCGGGTTTCGCGGTGGTTGCCGTCGCCGGTGGCGATGGGTATCGGCTTCATCACTCCCGCCTACTTCGCGGTGACGCTGTGCCTGGGCGCGGGGATGGTGATGCTCGCGCGGAAGTGGCCGAAGACGACGGACGCGCACGTCTCCTCGTTGGGCGCCGGAGCGCTGGTGGGGGAATCGCTGATGGGACTCCTCGTCGCGGCGACGACGGTGCTCTCGCGGTTGGCGTAGCGACAGGAGTCGTCGCTACGCCGCGGGCGTGAGGTCCCGCACCCGCTCCAGCGAGCGGCGGATGCGGTCCTCCATCAGGTTCGGCATGTGCGCCGCGCGCGCCAGCGCTTCTCCGAGCGCGAGCATCGCCTCCGCGAAGTCGCTTCGGCGCCAGGCCGCGAGGCCCATCATCTCCAGGACCTCCAGCGGCTCCTGCTCCACGGAGGCCTGGGCGGAGCGCTCGCGCAGCGCGTGCCACTCCTCCACGGTCGCGTCCTTCGAGGCCAGCTCCACCATGGAGAAGAGCACCTCCTCCGACGGGCTGAGATTCACGCCGTGCCGGTTGGTCGCCATCGCCTGCCGCACCTGCTCCAGCAGGTCGCGCGCCCGGTCGTGCCTGTCCGTCCACGCCATGGCCCGCGCCTGGAGCAGCAGCGCCCAGGGACGGTGCGCCACCTCCGGATGCCGGCGCTCCAGCACGATGGCCCGGGCGATGTGCGGGGCCGCGGCCTCCACGTCGCCCGCCTGGTAGTACAGCTCGCCCAGGTTGTACTCGGCGAAGTACTCCCAGCCCACCACGCCCAGCTCGCGCCCCAGCTGCATGAAGCGCTCCTGGTCCTTCAGCGCGTTCGTCAGGTCGCGCCGAGCCACTCGCAGGTTGCGGCGGTTGTTGATGGCCGAGCCCAGGTGGAAGCGGTCTCCGCGCTCCGTGCACGCGCAGATGAGCTCGTCCAGCACGCGCTCCGCGGCGTCGATGTCGCCCAGGCTCGGCAGGATGGCCACCAGCAGGAGCAGTGAAACCACCAGCGTTTCGTAGCCCGCGTCGCCCAGCTTCCGCGCCCGCTCCGCCGCGGCCTCCAGGGTCATGAGCGAGTCCATCCATTCGCCCTTGCGGAACTGCGTGCGGCCGAGCGCCAGCAGGAGCCGCGCCTGCACGTAGGGCGACGTCACCGTCTCCGTCAGCTGCTTGGCTTCCTGGACCCGCGCCTCGCTGCGCGCGTAGTCGTTCACCCAGTCGAGCGCCACCGCCTCGTCGAGCAGCAGCTCCACCTCCGCGCGCGCATCCCCCACGCTCCGCGCCCGCTCGCGCGCGATGGCGAAGTCCGTGAGCGAGTCCTCGTACCGGCCGATGCGGTAGCGCATCAGGCCCCGGCCCCGCAGCGCCGTGAGCCTGCGCAGCTCGTCCTCGGGCTCGATGAGCTCCAGGGCGCGCGTGTACATGGCCTCCGCGTCCAGGTACGCGTGACGGCCGCGCGCGGACTCCGCGATGTCGATGGTCAGCGCCGCCGCCTCGTCGCGCAGGCCCCCCGACGCGGCGTGCAGCGCGAGCCGGGCCAGCCGCTGGCGCTCCTGCGCGCCCGCCGGGCTCAGGTAGTGGCGGTACGCGGCGTGGTGGATGCGCGCCTTCTCCTCCGCGGGCAGGCCCGCGACCACGGCCTCGCGCACCAGCTCGTTGCGGAAGCTCAGCCCCTCCGAGCGGTGCTCCACCAGCAGCCCCAGGTCCAGGAGCCGCCGCGTCGCATGCCCCGTGTCCAGCGGGAACTGGGAAGCCGCTCCGTCGCGCTCCAGCTCGCGCACCACGCCGTCCGCCGCCGTGCCGGTGAAGGTCGCGCCCAGCAGCGCGCACAGCCGGGCATGCGCGGCGAGCGCCGGAGGCAGCGCGCCCAGTTCGCGGTCCGCCAGCCACTCCACCAGCCGCAGCTCCGGCAGGCGGTCCAGTTCATCCGTGACGAGGTACCAGTTGCCGCCCGGCGCGCGCTGACGCACCAGCCCCTGACGCTTGAGGCCGCGCACCAGCTCCACCAGGAACAGGGGCACGCGCTGCGCGCGATCGATGATGCGCTCCACCGCCTGCGCCGGCACGTTCTCCACCGGCTTGAGCAGCGCGCGGCACAGGGCATGCGCGTCGCCCGGGGCCAGGCCGGACAGGGGCAGGTCCAACTGGCGCGCGGCGCGGGCGCTCCACGCTGGACGGCTCTGCTCGAAGCCCGGGCGCACCAGCACGCAGATCCACAGCGGCACGCGCGTCTCCGCGAGCGCCGCGTACTCCAGCGCGTCCAGCGCCGTCTCCTCCGCGAAGTGCGCGTCGTCCACGATGAGGCACAGGGGCCGTTCGCGGGCGTGCGCCGCCAGCAGCTCGCCCGTGGCGCGCATGGCCAGCGAGCGCAGCGCGCCCGGGGCCGCGGCCCAGCTGTGCAGCTCCGGCCCGCCCGGCGCGTACCACCCGAGCGTCGCGGCCACGCCCGGCCACAGCTCCATGCCCAGCCGGGTGCCCAGCCGGTCGAGGATGGCGGTGCGGCCGTCCTCCTGCGTGTCGGTGTCGTCGCGGTCGAAGCCGTGCAGCGCCACGCGCAAGAGCGTGCGCAGCGTGCCTTCAGGGTCGCCCTGCACGGGCTCTCGCGCGCGCAGGGAGTGGACGCGTGCGTGCGGCAGCGCGGCCCTCAGGCGCAGGCCCAGCGTGGAGGACAGGTGGCTCTTGCCGTGGCCCCGGTCGCCGCGCACGGTGACGATGGTGGGCGCCGCGTCCGACACCGCGGACCGGGCGCTCTCCAGGAGCTGCTCCAGCTCCACGTCGCGGCCCACCAGCATCGCGCTGCCCAGTTGCAGCACGGTGGCGTCCGGCCGGGGCGCGGCGCCCGAGGGCGCGGGGCGCATCAGCCCGGACCGTCCCGCCACCGGCAGGCACGGCACCTCCGGCACGGCCTCCGCGGCGGCGGGGGAGAGCAGGGGCCCGCGCAGCTCCACGAGGTGGGGGTAGCGCTCCTCGCGCGCGAAGATGGCGCCCAGGTAGCGGGGAGCGCCGTCGCGGCGGCGCTGCACGGTGACGTTGGCCACGTCGACGATGGACACCGGGGCGAGTCCCCGCTCGGCCAGTCCTTCGGCGGCCCGCAGCGCGCGGCGCACGGGGTTCTCTCCCACGTCGGGGTCGAAGACGCCCGCGAAGCGCTCGCCCTCCGCGAAGGCCATGTGGCCTCCGTAGGCGGTCAGGGCCTTCTGCATCGCCACGGGGTTGGCGCGCGAGAAGGTGAACAGCACCGCCACCGAGCGGCGCGTCTGGGCGGGGCGCACCTCGGGCAGCAGGGTGAGCCGGGGCGCGGGCTGCACGGCGGACTGGCCCGCGTGGTCCAGCGCCGCGCGCAGGGCCTGGGCCACGGCGGCGGCGTCGCGGGGACGGCGCGCGGGCTCCTTGGCCAGGCAGCGCAGCACGACCTCCTCCACGGGCGGCGCCACCGGGGCGTACTCCGAAGGAGGCGGAGGCCGCAGCGACAGGTGCGCCTGGAGCACCTCCGTGAGCGAGCCGAAGAAGGGCGGACGGCCCGCGATGAGCTCGTAGAGGATGACGCCCAGCGCGTACACGTCCGTGCGCGCGTCCAGGACCGCGTGGCCGGCGCACTGTTCGGGCGCCATGTATTCGGCGGTGCCGGCGAAGGAGGACGTGTCGCCGGGAGTGCCGTCGTCCGCGAGCACGCCAGGGGTCGGACGCTGCACCAGGCCGAAGTCGAAGACGCGGGCGCGCTTGTGGGCGTCGTCCAGGAAGACGTGCTCGGGCTTGAGGTCGCAGTGCACCAGTCCGTGCGCGTGCACGACGGCCACCGCCTCCAGGAGCGCGTTGGCGCGAGGCCCGAACTCCTGCGGCGACATGGGCCCGGACACCCGGGCCAGCCAGTCCGCGAGCGTGGGCAGGGGCACGTACTCCATGTCGACGAAGCGCTGTCCACCGGGCAGCGTGCCCACGGCATGGAGCGCGGGCACGGTGGGAGGCCCGATGACGCGCAGGGCCTCCGCCTCGCGGGCCAGCTGCGCCTCCGCGAGCGCGATGCCGGGCCGCGCCAGCTTCAGCGCGATGCGTTCACCCTCGGTGCCGTCGGCGGAGCGCTTGTGCGCGGCCAGCAGCACGCCGAAGCCACCGCGCGCGATGACCTTCTCGCAGCGGTAGCCCGGGACGTCGGGCATGACGAGCGAGGCATCGGATGGCGGAGCGATGGGAGGCGAGACGCCGGGCGGGCATGGCGCATGAGAGCCCTCCCAACGCCGCCCGCATGTGAGGCAGCGCGGCACGAGCGCCACTCTATGCCAGCGCCGCCGTGATTTCCGAACCACCAGAGTCGGTCATTCGACGGACACGTGAAGCATCCGTCAGAAGGCCGGAGGGCTTCCAGGCGTCACATCCTGTGAACCACGCGACACCGGACATCCGGGGCAGCCAGCAAGTCAGAGGGTCGACCGCGCACCGGCTGCGTCAATTCACACCGCATCGCGCAACGATGTCAGGAGTCCCTGCTAGCCCTGTTCAACAGGAGGAACAGGCATGAAAGGGATTCAGTCGCCGAGGCGCGAGTGGCTGTGCCTGGTGCTCATCGCGGGGCTGGTGGGCTGCGCGGGGGGACGTGCCGGTTCGTTGCCGGTGGGGCTGCACGGCTACGCGCGCTACCACAGCGCATCGCCGGCACCGTTGCATGGGGGCGCGGCGTCCGAGGGCGCGGGCGGCACGGTGGGGGATGAGGCTCCGGTGCGCGTGCCTCCGGGAACGGTGCTCATCGGGAGCGCGGAGGAACGGACGCGGCAGGCGGTGGAGCTGGGCCTGCTGGAGGTGGACGCGTTCGAGAAGCTCTTGCTGCGCGCCGGGCTGGAGGAGCCGCCGGTCCGTCGCAATCCCTTCACGCCCGAGGACGCGGCGGAGGTGCTGAACCGGCTGATGGGGAGGCCGGTGACGCCAGGCACGTATCCGCCGCGCATGGCGGCGGGCTTCGTGCTGCGCGAGGTGCTGGAAGGCGGCGCGGTGTCGCGCGAGGAGTTGGTGCGCCGGGTGGAGCGCTTCGTCCGGGAGCAGGTGGCGGTGCTGCGGCCGGACGGGTACCTGGCCTGGGCGCTCGATGGGCGCACGCAGCAGAAGGTGGGGACCGTGCAGTGGAAGGACGGGACCTTCCGCGCGGGCAACTTCGAGCTGGGGCGCTTCTACAGCGGCAAGGGCGGTGTCTTCCGCGGAGTCGATGCTCAGCTGCGTGCGGCGGATTGGCGCCCGCTCGCGGAGGTGTACGACGACGCGGATGTCCTCAGTCGCTCCCTGGATGGCGCGGAGGACGCGTTCGTGGAGCTGTACCACGGCATGGGGCAGTTGCTGTCCCATCCCACGGACAGCTTCGCGAGTCTGCGCCATCTCCCGCAGGGCGTGGCAGCGCTCATCGCGTCATCGCCCGAGTATTGGGAGCGCTTCCGGTACATGACGGAGGGCGAGCAGATCCGCGAAGCCGCGCGGCTGACCACGAACGTCATCACACTGTGGGGCACGGCCTCGGTGACGACGCGCACGTTGACGCGAGCAGCGGCGGGAGTGGAGGCCACCGTGCCCGTGCTCGCGGTGTCCGCGGAGGGACTGCTCAGTGTCGAGCGCGTCGCGGTGCCCGTGGGACGCGCGGCGGCGGTGCTGAGTGGAGGACCCGGGGCGGCCATCGTCCTCCAGAAGGCCAACGCGACACCGGCTCCAGCCGAGCCAGGAAAGTGGGGGCCAGCCGAGGAGTCGATGTCCGCGCGGGCCCGGCGCTACCAGGAGCAGATCTCCGGGCACTCAGCGGACGAGGCCTACTGGGTCGGTGGAGTGGGAAGGAACAGCGGCGGCGTGAAGTTCGACGGCTTCCGGGACGGAGTGCTACGGGAGGCCAAGGGACCCGGCTACGCGAACAAGTTCCAGGAAAGCCTGGCGCCAAAGGGCTGGTTCGAGGAAACGGGGGCCAGGCAGCTCCGGGAACAAGCGGGGCGGCAGTGGAGAAAGACGCGGAACATGGGAGTCCGCATTGAGTGGCATGTCGCGGAGAAGAAAGCGGCGGATGCCATTCGGAGACTGCTCAAGCGCGATGGTATCGACGGGATCGAAGTCATTCACACTCCGGCACGTTGAGCAGAGGACCCCTTGACCACCGAGTCAAAGCCCCAGGCCTACCCGGATAGCTTCTTTGTAGGTGCCTACTGGGGGGCACGTCGGGAGTCGCCAGAAGCATGCGCGCGTCGTGCGGCGGTCTTCCTGGAGCTCCTGGCCGCATGCGATCCGCTCCTGGCCCACTGGTACAAGTCCATCCGTTCCCGTAAGGGCACGCAGAAGCTGTCATTGATGCCGCCCGACGTGTCAGTGCTCACGGACTTGTTCCGGCGGGGCGTCAACCGTGAGGGCCGAGGACCCGTTATCGAGGAACTGGGCCTCCGCGTCGGCTTCCTCAACGGAGGTGCCGCCTCCGATGACGCACGCCTGAGCATCAAATGCGGAGCCTTCGACGACCCCAGTCCCAACAACTGCCTCTTGTCCCTCCCATTCGAAGGACCGACCGCGGAGCGGGTGTTGACCCCTTCCTCGCTGGAGGCCGTGATGCGCGGCATGGTGGCTGCCTGGGAGCCAGAATGGATCGCGGCGATGTCCGAGCACCATCGGGAACTGGATGATTCAGACAACAGGACCAACGCCCGGGTCGGCTGGGTGTCCTACTTCTCCAAGCAGCGCGGTACCGTGCCCCCACTGCCCGCGCCCGTGCGAATCGAACCGGTGGAGGACAAGGGCACGCTCATCCTCCTGACCCCGGAACGCTTCACGGTGGCCAACCCGGAGCACGTGGCCCTGGCCAATCGCGTGCGCGAGCTGCTCACCCGGGCCGGGCTCATCAAGACCCGCTGAAAGAGAAACGGCGCGCTCCACCCCGGCCGGCGGAGCGCGCCAACAACAGTCCTACCGCTGCGGCACTTCAATCGCACGCAGCAGCGACCCATCCTGTCCAGGCACCCGCGCACGCAACAGCAGCGCGGCCCCAGGCTCCGCGGACGTCAGGGCCTGTGCCGCCTCCGCGACGCCAGACACCTTCTGGTCACCCACCTGCGTCAGCACCATCCCGGGCGCCAGGCCCGCGCGCTCCGCGGGGCTGCCGGACTCCACCGCCACCACCTGCGCGCCGCCGCTGCCGTCCTGCGCCTCCGACAGCCTCAGGCCCATCCGCTTCGACAGGGGTGCGGGCGTCGAATCCCGAGGCGTCATCTCCTCCTCCCCCCGCTGCGTGGGCCGGGTGCCCAGCTTCACCGGCACCTCCATCACCTTGCCGCCGCGCACCAGGCTCACCTTCACCTCGCTGCCCGGCTTGAGCAGCGCCACCGCGCGCGTCAGCGACCCGGCGGAGTCCACCGCGCGCTCGCCCACCGACGTGATGATGTCCTCCTCGAGCAGGCCCGCCTTCGCACCGGGGCCGCCCGCGCTGACGCCGGCCACCACCGCGCCCTTCGCCGCGTCCACGCGCAGCGCGCGCGCCAGCTCCGGCGTGAGGTCCTGCACCGCCAGGCCCACCCAGCCCCGGCGCACCACGCCCGTCTCCTGGAGCTGCGGCAGGAGCGCCTGGATGAGGTTCGCCGGCACCGCGAAGCCAATGCCCGTCGCGCCGCCGATGATGGCCGTGTTCATGCCCACCACCTCGCCCTTCATGTTGAAGAGCGGGCCGCCGGAGTTGCCCGGGTTGATGGCCGCGTCCGTCTGCAGGAAGTCGTCATACGGACCCGCGTGGATGTCGCGCGCCCGGGCGGACAGGATGCCCGCGCTCACGCTCGACGCGAGCCCGAACGGATTGCCAATGGCCATCACGGGGTCGCCCACGCGCAGGCCATCCGAATCCCCCAGCTTCACGAACGGCAGGTTCCCGGACACGCCCTTCAACTGGATGAGCGCCACGTCCGTGAGCGCGTCGCGGCCCAGCACCTCCGCCTCGAACGAGCGCCCGTCCTCCAGCTTCACCCGGACGGTGTCCGCGCCCTCCACCACGTGGTTGTTCGTGAGCACCAGGCCGGACGGGTCGATGACGAAGCCCGACCCCAGCCCCTGCTTCGAGGGCGCGCCGCCCTCGCCAAAGGGATTCTGTCTGCCCTGCATTCCGAAGCGCTCGGCGAGGCCGGGGGGCAGGCCCTGCATCATCCCGCCCATGGCGGGGCGTACTCGGGCCTGCACCTCCACGTTCACCACCGCGCCCTTCACGGTGTCCACGAGCGGCGCCAGCGACATGAGCGCGCCGGGAGACCCGGGCGTGGGTGAATAGACCGCCGGCTCCACCTTCGCGCCCGAGGGCGTGGTGGCTGTCTTCAACGACAGCGTGGGTCGGGCGGGGGGAGCCACGTCCGCGGCCGGCTTGCAGGCCCCCAGGGCGACCAGGGGCATCAGCGTGAGCGTGCGGGCAAGGTGGCGGCGGGACGGAAGCGTGCGGACCATCGTGCGTTCTCCTTGAGTGGCGGCCGGAAGAGGGCCTTCCGGTCGGAGATGGGAAAGAAAGAGTCGAACCGGATGCGGTGGGCACCCTGGGAAGGAGGCAGCGGTCCCGTTCCACCAGCGACACCGGGAGCCACCGGTGGCCCAGCTGCCTGAAGGGAGCTCTTGGAGGAAGCCCCGCATCCGGTCCGACGCCGGGACTCCATTGCAGTCCGTGGGCCAACCCCTCCAGAACCCCCCTTCAGAGGGGAACCGGGCCCCAGAAGGCCCCAGGGCGCGGGGCAAAGTGCCCCAACCGGGGCATTTCGCCCGGGGGCGGCGTGCCCCAGACCCCGCCCCCGCGGCTCCCGCCAGACATGGCACGGCGGATGCTCATGGAGCGAAAGGTCCCCCCGCGAGCGTCGCCGCCGCGGCACCTTCAACCCCTCCAGGAGTTCACGCCCATGGTGCACGAGCAATCAGAAGGAGTCGCGCGCGGCGCGGCCTGGGAAGACCCCCACTCGGAGCCCGCGAGGCCTCCTCGCATCCTGGTCGCGGATGATCAGACGGAGATGCGCACGCTCATCCGCAAGATGCTGGTGCGGCGCGGTTATGACGTGGTGGAGGCGTCGGACGGGCCGGACCTGGTGCGCGTCCTCATTGAAGGGCTGACGGCGGAGGAGTCGCGCGCGCCCGACCTCATCATCACGGACGTGCGCATGCCGGGCTTCACGGGCCTGGAGGTGCTCGCCCGGCTGCGGCGCGAGCAGTGGAACACGCCGGTCATCCTCATCACCGCCTTCGGCGACGTGCACCTGCACCGCGAGGCCCTGCGCCTGGGGGCTGCCTGTGTGCTCAACAAGCCGTTCGACATGGACGAACTGCGAGGCGCGGTGGAGGTGGCCCTCGCGGTGACACGCGAGTGACGCCACCCCGGGTGATGGCGCGCTAAGGTGGCGCGGCAATGCCTGTCGCAAGGAAGCCCATGCGCCGCCTCCCCTGGTCCCTCTCGTTGTCGCTCCTGTGCCTGGCATGCGCGCCCACGCAGCGCCAGACGCCGGACGCGGGCACTCCGGAGGTCAAGCCCCAGAGGCTGGTGGCGCACATCGTCCACACCTACCCGCACGACCCCACGGCGTTCACGCAGGGGCTCCAGTTCCACCAGGGCCAGCTCTACGAGAGCACCGGTGAGAAGGGCGACCTGCGCCGCATCTCGCTGGAGCAGGCGGCGCCCCTGTGGAAGCAGCCCCTGCCGGACGTGTTCCCAGAGGGGCTCGCGAGCGACGGACAGCGGCTGTACCAGCTCACCTGGCAGGACGAGACGCTCTTCGTGTGGAACGGCGCGCCGCCCGCGCAGGAGAAGCAGGTGGAGTACGACGGCGAGGGCTGGGGCCTGTGCTACTGGCAGGGCCAACTGGTGCGCAGCGACGGCACGTCCACGCTGCGCTTCCACGACCCGAAGGACTTCCACGTGAAGTCCCAGGTGCAGGTGACGTTGCAGGGTGTGCCGCAGGAGATGCTCAACGAACTGGAGTGCGCGGAGGACGGCGTCTACGCCAACGTCTGGCATTCCAACAACATCCTGAAGATTGATTACGCCACGGGCCGCGTGCTGGCGGTCATCGACGCATCGGCGCTGGCGCAGGCGGTGCGAGGCCGGGTGCGCAGCTACGAGGCGGTGCTCAACGGCATCGCGCTGGAGCCCGGCACCGGCCGCCTGTTCCTCACCGGCAAGCTGTGGCCCGACCTCTTCGAAGTGACGCTGGTGGGGCCCGCCGCCACGCCGTAGCGCATTCCAGTCCTCCCGCTTCAGGCGGAGGGGGACTCACCCTGTCTGGAAAAGCGCCGCCGCACGGTCCGGACCACCTCCGCGTCCCAGCGCGGTGACAGCAATTCCAGCGCGGTCCGCCGGAAGGGCAGGGCACACGCCAGGCACGCCAGCGTCGCGGCCAGTCCAATGAGCGTGTTCTGCCAGGAGCCCAGGTTCCACTGCCCGGACCATGACCACGGCTCCATGCTCGTGGGCCACAGGTAGTGGATGGGCCAGTCCGGCCCGCTGCCGGCGAGGTCGCACAGCAGATGACCGTGGAACGCAGCCACCGACAGCAGGGCCACCGCTGCTCTTTGCCGCGCCAGCGCCGTACACACCGCCATGGTGACGAGCGCTCCCACGTAGCCATGAAAAATCACGTGGTGATAACGCGAATAAAGCTCTTCACCCGCCAGCAATGACAAACCATCCAGGTCCGGCGCGAGTCCCGCGCAGGTGACCAGGATGCGGTCACGCCGTTCGCGCAGGCCTTGCGAGAGGAGCCAGGACAATTCGGCGTGGACGATGGGATTCATGGGTGTGCACTAGAGCGCCGAACAGGTTAGGTCACGCCGCGAGCTGATAGCGCGCGGCGACCTCGAGGTTTTGGACGACCGCGAGTCGCCTGAGGTCAAAGAGGTTGCGGCGCGTGCCGCGATAACGGGCCTTCGG
>NZ_RAWR01000286.1:0-11295 GCF_003986945.1 Corallococcus sp. AB018
CCCTCCTCCACCGCCAAGGCCCCGGCCCTCCACGCCGAGAACTGAGGTCGCCTCATGCAACGCATCCTGTTCATCCTGACGGCTGCACTGTGCGTCCTCACTGCCTGCGGTCCTGAATCGGAGAAACCGCCGGAGCTCGGCACCACCCAGGCCCCCATCGAGGCGTTGCTACCCGCGACTGGCACGCCTGGGCTCAGCGTGTCGGACACCTCCATCGACTTCGGCGAACAGCCTTCCTGTTCGCCGCAGCAGGACTCCATCAAGCTGTTCAACACCGGCAGCACGGCGCTCACGATCTACCGGGTGAGCGTCACCGGGGCCTTCACCTTCAACGGCCTGTACGACACGGCGGCCAACCGCTGTGAAACCAACTGCTCCGTCCCGATCACGCCCGTGAGCAGCACGGAAGCCATGACCGTGCGGTTCGGATTCTCGCCGCTCCAGCCCGGTACCTTCCGCGGCACGCTGACGCTGCACACGGATGATCCAGCCGCCCCGACGATTGTCGTGGAGCTTGAAGGAAAGGCCTCGGGCCCACTGATCGTCCTCGGACAAACGTCCGTGGCGTTCGGAGCCCATGAATTGGGGTCTTCGACATCGAGAAGCGTCACGGTGATGAACCTGGGCACTGCGAACTTCACGATGGAGCCTTCCACCACCGCCCCCTTCAGTGTGTCCAACACCTCGGTGACCATCCCGCCCGCGAGCTCGAGGACGCTCGAGGTGAGCTTCAACCCCCTGACCGTTGACCACCTGGGCCCCCGCTCGAGCGCGCTCTTCCTGACGACCGCGTCCGCCGTGTGCCCCACTCCGCCATACGCCTTGCTCACGGGTGAGGGGCTGTCCCCCCCGAAGCTCGGCTTGAGCCGCACCGCGGTGGCCTTCGCGCAGACGCCGGTGAACACCGCCAGTGACATCCAGGAGGTCCTCGTTCGGAACGACGGCGACGGCCTGCTCACGGTGAGCCAGTTGAAGCTGCCCGCCAACTCACCGTTCAGCGTCGACACCGTGGGTCCCTTCAGTCTCGCGAAGGGAGATACCCAACGTCTGAAGTTGACGTTCCGTCCCACGGTGGCGGGAACCTGGAACCACACCCTCAACTTCACCATCAACGGCACCGACGTGCCCGCCCTCACGCTGGCTGGCGCCACCCCGACGGCCATTCCCCCGAAGCTCGGCTTGAGCCGCACGTCGCTGACCTTCGAGCAGACGCCGGTGAACACCGACAGCGCCATCCAGGAGGTCACGGTCCGGAACGACGGCGGGGGTCTGCTCACCGTGACCCAGTTGAAGCTGCCCGCCAACTCACCGTTCCGCGTCGACACCTCCGGGGCCTTCAGCCTCGCGCCCGGGGATACCCAGCGTCTGAAATTGACGTTCCGCCCAACAGTGACGGGCAGCTGGAACGAGACCCTCGCCTTCACCATCGACGGCACTGACGTGCCAGGCGTCTCCCTGTCTGGCGCCACGCCCGCGGTCATCCCGCCCAAGCTCGTGCTGAGCCTCACCGCGTTGGTCTTCCCGCAGACGCCCCTGGACACCGACAGTGCCTCCCAGGAGGTCACGGTCCGGAACGAAGGCGGCAGTGTGCTCACCGTGACCCAACTGGCGTTGGCCCAGAACTCCTTCTTCCGGGTCGATACCGCGGCCCCCTTCAGCATCGCCTCCGGAGGAACCCAACGCCTGAAGGTGACGTTCCGACCGCGTCCGACCGGGACTCCCTCCGACACCCTGGTCTTCAAGAGCAATGTCGCGGATCAATCCGTAACGCTCTCAGGCACGACTCCGTCCAGCCCGAAGCTCGTCTTGAGCCGCACCACGCTGGCCTTCGAGCAGACGCCTTTCGACACCGACAGCGCGCCCCAGGAGGTCACGGTCAAGAACGGCGGAGACAGCCTGCTCACGGTGACCGCACTAACGCTGCCACAGGACTCCCCCTTCCGGGTGAATCCCTCGGGCCCCTTCAACCTCGCGCCCGGAGACACCCAGCGCCTCCAGCTGACGTTCCGCCCGACGCAGACGAGCGCCACGACCGGCAAGCTCACGTTCACCAGCAACGACCCCGCCGCCCCCGAACTCTCTCTGTCCGGAACCAAGACGCCGGGCAATGTCTGCCTGGGCATCGTCCCCCTTTCGTTCGAGTTCGCCGAACAGGAGGCAGGAGACGTGGGGAGTGAGCAGAAGAAGGTGACGGTGACCAACACGGGGACGGTCGCGCTGACGGTGACGCCTTCGGTAACGATGGGCAGCAGCGCCTATTCCGTGAGCCCCACCGCGCCGTTCACCCTGGCACCGGGCTCCGCGGGACGTGAACTCTTCGTCACCTTCAACCCCGGCGCCAATGAGAGCGGCGCCGTGGATGGCGTGCTCACGTTCGGCACGTCGCCCACCACGACCTGCGTGTCCAACGTGCCCCTCCATGGCACCGCGCGCAAGACGTCGCTGGGAGTCAGCACGAGCACACTGACCTTCCCTGCTTACACCGTCGGCGAGCAGCCCGAGCCCCAGCAGGTCATCCTCTCGAACAACACCAACTGGCCCATCAAGGTGTTCCCCGTGTCAGCTGGGCTCCTGGCCCCCTTCACGATCTCCGGCATTCCGGCGGAAGGCCTGACCGTCGCGAGGAACGGCGGGACCGCCCCGGTGACGGTGACCTTCGCCGCGACCACTTCGGGCGCCTATTCCAAGACGCTCCAACTTCAATCAGACGCCTCGCAGCCCGTGCCCCCCGTGGCTCTCACCGGCCAGGCGTTCGCTGCGGAGCTGACCCTGGTCACCAATCCGCTGGTGATGCCCAACGTGGCCCCCGGAGGCGAGTCCACGAAGGAAGCGACCGTGCGCAACAGCGGCAACCAAGCGCTGTTCCTGTCGAAGGTCACCACGGAGAACAACAACACCTTGTTCCAGGTCGTCGACTTCCCGGCCCAGACCCTGCAACCGGGCGGGGAAACCAAGGTGAAGGTGCTCTTCCGTCCCATGACCAGCACGGGCGACCTGGAGGCGCGGCTGCTTTTCTTCACCACGAACAACCAGCAACTGCCACCCGTGCTCGTTGTAAAGGGCAACTCCAATGGCCCCAACGCCATCTTCACCGTGCCCGACATCAACTTCGGTCACAAGCAGGACCGGAGCACCCACGTCAACCTCAGCCTCAACGTGAGCAACAGCAGCAGCGCGTCCGAGCCGCTGAAGGTCACCGATGTCCACATCGAGCCGTCCGGCACGGCGTTCTCGGTGGATAACGTCACCAGCTCCGAGCCCGTGCTCGAGAAGGGTGCGAAACGGCCCCAGCCCTTCCGGGTGACGTTCACTCCCAACATCGAGGACCAGGAGTACGAAGCCAGCCTGGAGATCACCTACCGGGGGACTCTCAGCAATATCGAGACGAAGCGCAGCTTCAAGCTGAAGGGGATTGGCGCGGAGGCCAAATTCTCCACGTCGTTGGCCACCGTGGATTTCCCCGCCACGCAGCCAGGAGGCTCGCTCATGCTGCCCGTGGACATCATCAACACGGGAGAGGTGGAGGTGGACCTGGAGGAGGTGGCCACCAGCGTTGGAACCTTCAACATCGACCTGATTGGCGGGTCCAACTCCGCCATCCCGGTGGGTGGCAGGCGCAAGATCGAAATCACGTTCGTTCCCCAGCGCCCGGGCAACTACTTTGGCGACCTCGAACTCGCTACGAAGACGCCGGCCACGGCCAAGCTGAAAGTCAAGCTGTCCGGCGTCGCCGCGGTCGCGCAGCTGCAGATGAACAAGAATCAACTTGTCTTCAATGACATCCCCCGGCTGAGCTCCAGCACCCAGACCGTCACCTTGTCGAACATCGGCTCCGCCCCCCTCACCATCACCAATGCGACGGGAAGCGGTCCCTTCACAGCCAGACTGCAGAACAACCAGCAGTTCCCCGTGACCGTTGAGCGAAATTTTCCCGTTCAGCTCGATGTCACATTCCGTCCCGAGTCCGCGCAGGACGTGACGGGCACCGTGCACGTGCTGAGCAATTCGAACGAAAGCACGGACCAGATCATCACGGTCTCTGGCCGGGGCACCATCCCCGTGTTGGCCCTGCCCGCTGGCGCACCCGAATTCGCGCCTCAAGCCATCACGGTCGAAGGGGATCCCCAGCCGGTGGTGGTGAAGAACGAAGGCAAGGCCCCGCTGGTGATCTACTCCGTGTCCGTTCCGGATCAATTCTGCCTGCGCGTGGACACGCAGAAGACCGCGGTTTGCCCCTCCACCCTGAGTCCCGTCGTGCCCGCCTTCACGGTGGAGCCCGGCGCCGCGCATGCCTTCTACGTCACCGCGAAGCCCACCCAGCTCCTCAAGATCGAGCGCAACCTGGTCATCTCCAGCAACGCGGATCCGTCGTCCACCGTCGTGAAGCTGATCGTGGATGGAGTGGGTGGCGTGAGTCTGTCGCCCTCTACCCTCGACTTCGGGCGCGTGAACTTCGGCTCGTCCCTGGAAAAGACGGTGACGGTGAACAACACCGGTATCACCGACGCGAACATTTCCGTGACGATCCCCGCGGGGAACTCGGAGTTCTCCGTGCAGGAGACGCTGCCCAAGGTGCCCGCGAATGGCAGTGCCACGGTGAAACTCCGTTTCACTCCGCAGGGGTCGACGGGCGGACTCCGGACGGCCAAGGCCACGGTGCGGGTGGAGGCGTCCTCCCAGCTTCCGCTGGAGCTCACCCTTCAGGGAACGGCCACGCTGGCAAGGCTCGCGGTGGCGCGCCGTGACGGCCAGGCCTTCGACGGTTCTCTGGACTTTGGAGGAACCCGGGTGAACGCGACCTCGGAAGGCATTGGACTGAGGCTGACGCATGTTGCGCCAGCTGGGTCCCCGGACGCCGGGAGCGGCTCGGAAGCCAACACGCTCACCGTGAAGGAGATCTCGCTGGAGGCGGAGGATGCGAGAGTGTTCATCCTGCAGAAGCCAACGCTGCCCCTGGCGCTGACCCCGGGAGGCAGCCTGGATGTGTCGATCCAGTTCCGTCCTGACGCCCAGCGGCGCTTCAACGCGGACCTGCGCATCACCTCCGAAGACAGCCAGGCGAGCACCATGCTCGTGAAGCTGGGGGGCCAGGGCCGGACGAGCCAGCTCAGCCTGTCCACTCCCACGCTCGAGTTTGGCGCCCGGGTGGCCGAGTCTTCCGCCTCGGCGATCCGCTTCGTGAAGCTCACCAACGAGTCCCTCCAGCCGCTGGTGGTGCGGGGGCTGGAGATCATCGCCGCTTCGGAGAACTCCGAGCCCTCGCACTTCAGCCTGGATTCGGCGCCCACGCTCCCCTTCACGCTGGCAGCCCAGGAATCGAAGGACGTCTTCGTCAAGTACGTCCCCCGTCCGGACGTCACGTCCAAGGCCAACCTCCTGGTGGTGACGAACGACCTGGAGTCGCCGGAGGCGCAGGTGTCGCTGTCGGGCCGGGGGCTCTCCACGGTGTTCCGGGCGCTCAATCGCACGGTGGACTTCGGCACCGTGCGTCAGTCGGAGCCGGCGACGACCAAGGTGGTGCTCACCAACGACACCACCCAGGAGTTGGTGGTGATGCCTCCCAAGGTGGAGGGACCCCAGGCCACGAACTTCGTGGTGGTGTCTCCCGTCCTGGGCGCGGAGGGCCGCGCGCTACCGCAGGGTGACTCGCTGACGCTGGATCTGAAGTACGACACGTCAGTGATTGGCGCGTCGAAGGCGACGCTGGTGCTGGGCACGAAGGACCAGGAGCGCGCGGCGCTGGTGGCCCTGTCGGGCATCTCGGTGGCCAGCTTCCTGACCATCGAGCCCATGGAGCTGGACCTGGGCTGGGTGGACATTGGCGCAACCAGCACGCCGCGCACGGTGACGCTCACCAACCAGTCCGCGTCGCCGGCGAGGTTGAGCGTGGTGTCGAACAGCAATCCGGCGTTCGAGATCGACGCGAGCGCACTGGACGCGGAGCTGGCGCCGGGAGCGCAGACGACGGTGGGCGTCACCTTCCGCGGCGAGGTGGGAGGCCCCGCGGAGGGAACGCTGAAGCTGCGCCTGCGAGGAGAGACGACGACGGAGGCCTCGCTCACGCTGAAGGCACAGGCCAGGACACTGGGAGGCACGGGCGGTGGATGCGCCTGTGGAACCAGCGGAGATGGGGGCGCGGCGCTGGCCCTGTTGCTCCTGCTGGGCCTGGGGCTGGCGCGCCAGGGACGGCGGGCTCAGTCCCAGAAGGAGCGGGTGTCATGACTCAGCATGTCGTCAAGGCCGGAGAGTCGCTGTACAGCATCGCCGCGTCCTACCGGATCGCGGACTGGCGCGTCGTCTACAAAGACCCACGAAACGCCGCGCTCCGGAAGACACGGCCCGATCCTGACCACATCAAACCGGGTGACAAGGTCTACATCCCAGAGTCCAACGTGTTGGCGGTGGCGTCCGGCTCGGGAGCGGCAAAGACACACGCGTCGCCCTCCAATGCGCTTCGCATTGATCTGAACGCGCTGCGTCTCCAGACCCAGCACATCCGCCAGGACAACACCCGGGTTGCTACACGGCCCATCGTCATGCCCAAGGCTCCACCCGAGCCATGGGCCGAGGACTTCACACCCGACCACGAGTTCTACGAGTACCTGGCCCATGATTTCGCCTATTTGAACAATCAGGGCGGTGGCACACAGGTTGGCGACAGGTTCCTGTATCGCGCTGAAACGCCGGAGCTCTGGGCAATGCCCGAGCTGAAGTTCCCGGCGACCTATGCCGTCTCAACCAAACGCCCCTACTCCAAGAAGCCGGGCACACAGCCCCTGTACTACACCATCGTCCAGATGGAGGGCAGCGACCCCCATAACAAGACCCATGGCGTGTTCGCCTACTGGCTGCAGCCATCCCGTGGAAACCATCCCATCATCGCGGTCCGCGGCACCGAGTTCGAGAAGGCACCTGATGCCGTCGCGGACATGGACCCCGCGGGGGTTGGCGCCACGGCCTTCAAGCAGACCCGCTCGCTCTTCCAGACACTGCTGACGCGCATTGGCAGGAAGGACGTCGTTGTCGTCGGACACAGCCTGGGCGGCGCCATGGCGCAGCGGGTGGCGGTCGACTTCGGGGACTCGGTTCTCCAGGTGGTGACCTTCAACTCACCCGGCGTCGACAGGAAAACGGCGAATCGCCTCAAGGCGCCCAAGGGTCCGCTGGCGACTCACTATCTCACCCAGGGAGATGTCGTCTCACTCGCGGGCGAGACGTTGCTTGCAGGCAACGCCACCATCCTGGAGGGGGCCGCCACGGCGGAGCTGCGGAGGCTCCTCAAGAATGGCTCTCTGCGCAAGGTGGATGATCTCCTCACCGACGTGCTGACCCTCGTCTTCAGGATCGCCGTCAAGAGGGACCTGTTCCCAACGGTGCTCAAGACCTCCAACATCCTGGAGCTGTTCGCCGCAGCGACAATCGCCTGGGCCGGAGGGGACGCCAAGGCCGCCCAAAGCGTGGGAGGGGCGCTTGGGGCGCTCCACAGCCAGCGCTTGCTGGGCCCCAATGGGACCACCAAACGCACCCGGCTCACGGTGGGCCCCCAGACCAACGACAACATCCAAAGCCCCATCGTGGAGGAGATGCGGAAGAAGCGGCTGGGGGTGCTCAACATCCCGGGCCTCTACCAGTCGGTGATGAAGCAGATCGGCGCACTCATGAAGACACCGGCCACGTCTCTCATGAAGGAGCTTCTGTCTTACGACTCTCCCCTGCCCAAACTCGCTCGCACGCTCCTTCCTCCGCTTGTGACGCTGAAGGTCGCACTCGATGAAGTGGGGGGAATGCAAGGCCTTGCCATCAAGTCGCTGCATCTTCCTCCTCCGAAATTCGACGCGAAGATGCTTCAACCGGACCGGCTGACCATGGACCGCGACAACACCTACGTGGCGACGAGGCTCCCCCTCATCAACCAGGGGAGTCTGGGAAGAAGCTCGGTACAGCGCTCTTCTGGCCCTCGGTAAACCCGCCGCTGACCACGGTCACGTCGCACAGGAGGTGGATGATGGACTTCACGGAGCTCAAGATCGCCAGGGGCAGTGGCAACTTCCATGTGAATCAATTCCGGATCCACTTCAGCGTCCCCGGGCTCCAGGGAGATCCGCAGAAGCAGCTTCCGGTGCTCGTGTCAGAGTTCACCAAGGACTTTCCCAAGTTCTTCAATGGGCTCGGCAAGAACATGCAGGAGAACCAGGCGAGCGTGGCCTGGTCGACCCGGCAGTTCGAGCGCACCCGGACGCTTCGCTTCCTGCTCGACGTCAAGCTCGCGGCGCTGGGCATCAACCTGCCTGACTTCCACAGCGACTGGGTCCACGTCCTCTGGCAGGATCCCAACAAGGGGTTCGCCGCGCAGACGCTCAAGCGCAACTTCTCGGAGGGCATGGAGAAGCCCCTGTCGATCCTGCCGCTTTCGGCGCTCTCCGTCTTGATTCAATACAATGCATACCACTTCCTCGCGGGCCGCCGGTCCTGGGTCTTC
The DNA here is from genome assembly GCF_003986945.1 of Corallococcus sp. AB018. Taxonomy (NCBI): domain Bacteria; kingdom Pseudomonadati; phylum Myxococcota; class Myxococcia; order Myxococcales; family Myxococcaceae; genus Corallococcus; species Corallococcus sp. AB018. Next base: position 8,480 of record NZ_RAWR01000286.1, read on the forward strand.
GGCCTCTTGCAGCCGGGGATGCCTGGATGGAACGCAGGAAGTCTCCAGGTCGGCAAGGTCGAGAGCGGCAAGTTCACGCCATACAGCGGCGGCCCTACCCCCGTCTTCTACCTGGAGTCCTCGGCGGTCGAACGCTCCTCGCTGCTCCTGTTCAAGCTCATGGAGGTGGATCCCGGGATCTTCGTCGACATCCGAGAGACCATCATCTCCCTCTGGAGCAACCTGCTCGCGAACTACGTCCACTCCAAGGGCTTCCGTCTGAACGTAGGCCACCCCAAGACCTATGGCGCGGACGACGGTGCTGCCCTTTGGGCAACCCAGCCTGAATGGCGGGGCGTCTATCGCCGGAAGGCGGAATTCGGAACGCCGCGGGAGCTCAACGCGAAGAAGTGGGTCCAGTACCTGCTCGACCTCCATCCCGCGTTGAAGAGCCAGCCGCTGACGGAAACCGCGTTCAAGGGAATGGGCGGCCGTTCCGGCGGGGGTGGCGCCAGCGGGGGATGGTGAACCATTCGGGCTTCAAGATGCTCCTCTGCCTGTAATTCCAAGGGCGCATGCTAGGCTCCCAGGGGAAAGGAGCACCCCACTTGAAACTTCTATCCGCATTCTCTCTTCGCGGAGAGATGACTGCTCCCGAAAGAGCCAGAGCAGTCCTGCTTCACGACGGACGTGAGACAGGCCTGGCCTTCCAGGCCGTGCAACTCGAAGCCCAATTTGGAGTTCCGCCGGATCTCTCCCTGCTCTTCCTCACCGACAATTCGCCCTACGAAGAACAGCTTCAAATCGTATTGCTGGATTCGCGTTTTCAAATCCTGGATGGGCTCACGCTCGGCCAGGACTATACGCCGGGGGTCCTGACCCATCTGGAGCCCCAGTCAGACATGCAACTCCGTTTTGAGTTTTTCGGGAACACCCAACTGCTCTTGAGCATCCACCCCGCCGGGGCGCTCCTCCCCGTCAGGACCTTGCCGTCTTTTGCAAAACCGCTCAAGGGACGATTTTTCTCCCGGCAATACATGAGCCTACAAAAAGCCTGATTTTAGAAAAAGAAGCGCGACCATGCCCAACAAGAATTCACTCGTCGAGGATGGCATCCAACAGCTTGAAGTCCAAGCGCTCAACTTCGGATACAGATTCATCCTCGATAGCAAGGTAAGGGCATGGTACATGCAAACCACGCAGGAGTATGCCCAACAACTGCGTCAGGCCCACGCAAACGGTTCGATGACAGCCAGGGCGGCTGCCGAAGCCGCCCATCAGATGCGCAATGAGATCATGGAAATGGCTCGAGCGCGCTCTTCGGATCTGGGTCGCGCGAAAGCACAGGCGCTCAAGGGCAAGGGAATTGCCTTCGAGAAACTCCTGGAGAAATATTCTCAACAAAGATTCAAACAAGGCTTCAGCAAACTGGGCAAGACCCAGCAAAATACCGTTCTTCTAGAGATTGTGGAGAGCGCCGGGCGGGCCAACCCCAAAGTCAGCGCCGGCGTGCGTCGTCTGGGAGCGGCGGGCCGGGCGTTGTGGGTGCTATCCATCGGAGTCGCCGTCTACAACATCGCAACAGCACAGAACAAAGTTGATGCGGCTGGCCGTGAAGCAGCAAGCCTCGGAGGAGGCTTCGCCGGTGGAGCCGCATCGGGCGCGTTAGCAGGAATCTGGTTTGGGCCCATCGGGGTGGCCGTTGGCATCGCGATTGGTGGCACTGTGGGCGCACTGGTCGCGGACGAACTGTACGTTGAGTTGGTTCCCACTGGCGGCGATCGAGTGGCGCCAATGATCGATCAGTATACGCGACCGTTCTATACCGACGAAGAAGGGCTCGCCAAGGCACTCTATGAACGCGGCGGCATTGATACAAATTTCGTGAAATCAGTCTTCTCGGTGCTCGCCGACCGCTACTCAAGCGATTCTGACGATGTCGCCTATGAGTATGTACGGATTGTCAGAGCCCGTGGGGGCTCCCAGCTCGTAGCACTGAGACTGGACAAGGACCTGCGCGAGATGCTCATCCAACTCATGGATGAAGGCTGGACCAGCGAAAATGAAACCACTGCCATCCGATATCTGCGCTCCTTGAACTGACAGTGCCCCCGCAGTGGAGAGAACGGGGTAGCCGAGTAGATCCGAACGATGGCGACTGTGTCCAAACGTTCCTCGGGAATGGTCTACACGGGCGGTGACGACAAGCTCGAGTACGCCAACAACAGCAAGCCGTCGCCTCGGGGCATCGAGAGCGCGTTCCAAGAGTCCACGCTGGGGTAGCGTGGTAGGCGGATGAGGCCATACGGATATCTGGCAGCCCTGGCACTGGTCGGCTTCGGGCTGGCGGGCTTCTATTTCATTACTCCGCCTGCCCCCGCAAGTGCGCCAGAGGTCCTTCCCGAGTACTTCGCGGAGCGGACCTCGGACTGCGACGTGGACCTTTTGAATCTTTCAAAGCCGGACGCAGGCCCTTTCAAGGGGGTCCTGCCGGTGGGGGCGAACCAGCCTGACGAGCGGCTGCGCCGCAATGTCTGGGAACAGGGCCGGTACCTGGTCCGCGGACGCTTTACAGGCAAGGTCCGTGAGTTTCAGGAGTGCGCCAGCTTCCCTGAGTTCGAGGTGCTCGACTTCAAGCCCTGGGGCCCCGTGCAACGGTGCGCATCCCCCGGCGCCCTCGATGCGGATTTGCTGACGTACACCGGCGACCCCCCCTGTGTCAGGGAAGTTGTCGCCTCGGCTGAATGGCCGGGATGACCACGCCTTGGGGGCGAGAGCAGACAGGACGCAGTGCCGTACACGGATGCATTCAAGTCTCAGATGGTGAAGCGGATGGT
>NZ_RAWR01000287.1:0-11209 GCF_003986945.1 Corallococcus sp. AB018
GTGCTGGCGTCACCTCCACTCGAAGGTTTGACGCTTGGCCGCGCACCTGGGGCTCACCGGCACTGTTGGCGATGCGCTACCATTCCCATCTCTGCGCATCGATTCGCGGAGACGGACACAGGCATGACATGGACTTTCTGTCGATGGTCCTCCAGGACTTGTTGGCTGGCAGCCCGAGAACGTTTGCCATCAAAGTGTTGCGTGCCTGGCAGCGGGGAGCACGGAATGGTGTCGTTCATTCCATGAGGAGGGGGGTCCATTCTGGGCTTCATCCTGCTCCTCGGAGGGAGACACTCGATGCGAAGTCATCTTGGTGTGCTGTGGTCATGGGGACTGGGCGTGGCGCTGGCCTTGTCGCTGGGGGCGTGTGCCGTGGAGTCCCTCGATGAGACGGTAGGTCCTCCGGAGGATGGGGTGTCGCAAGCGGGTGACGCGGCGTTGACGCGTGAGCGGCCGGAAGCCTCCTTGACGTGGGACCCGTATGCGGACGCGGTGGTGTCGAGCACCACGGCGGCGGTGCTCAACGCGAGCGCGGCGTTGGGCGCTCCGGACGGGCAGGCCGCGACCATGCTGAGCGTGCTCAACTCGGCGCTGGTCCTGGACCTGGGCCAGGGAGAGGAAGGCACCGGAGACCTGCGCGTCTACTATCAGGGACTCACGCTGGCACTCGTGGCCCAGGTGGACTTCCTGAAGGCGGATGGGACCTTCATCGGCTCCAGCACGTTGCACCTGAAGGAGCTGGGCCTGGGGACGCATATCGCGGTGGCGACGTACCCGGGGAACGTGCCCTATCGCTACGTGCGCCTGAGAGGCGCGGTGCTCGCGCTCTACCTGGTGGACGCGGTGGAGACGTCGCTACGAGTCTTCTGTGGAGATGGAGTGTTGGGCGGATTCGAAGTCTGTGACGACGGCAATCAGCTCTCGGGAGACGGCTGCAACAGCGTCTGCCAGTTGGAGCCGGGCTACACCTGCACGGGAGAGCCGACAGTGTGTACCGACATCGACGAGTGCGCCGCCGGTACCGACAACTGCAACGACAACGCCTCCTGCACCAACATCGGGGGCTCCTTCACCTGCGCCTGCAATGCGGGGTACGAGGGCGACGGCGTGACCTGCACCAACATCGACGAGTGCGCCGCAAACCCCTGCCTGAACGGTGGCACCTGCATCGACGGCGTGGGTAGCTACACCTGCAAGTGCGCGCCCACCTACGAGGGGAACATCTGCCAGTCTTGCTCAGGCACCCTCGCGGACTGCAACGCGAACTCGTCCGACGGCTGCGAGGTGAACCTCCAGAGCGACGCCGACAGTTGCGGCGCCTGCGGCATCGTGTGCTCGACGGGCCAGATCTGCTCGAACGCCACCTGCCAGACCGCCCCCACTGGACAGGTCCCCGGCACGCCGGTCAGCTCCCCCGCGAACCACAGCCCGCTGGCCCCGGCGGTCGCCGATGTGAATGGCGACGGCAAGCTCGACATCCTGGTGGCCAATGCCGAATCCGGGTCGACCCAGACTCCCTCTGGCTCCCTCTCCGTCTTCCTGGGGAATGGCGACGCCAGCGTCCAGTCGGAGGTCAACTACGGGAGCGCCTCGCTCTCCAGCAACGCGGTCGTGGCCGTGGACGTGGACGGCGACGGGTGGCTCGACGCCGTCACCGTCAACGGCCAGACCAACCTGCCCCTCATCAACGGAAACATCAGCGTCTACAAGAACCTGGGCTCGAGCGCGCCCGGGACCTTCGGCGCGCCGACGAGCTTCACCACAGGCACCCCGGGCTCCGTCCACCTCTGCACCGGGGACTTCGATGACGACGGGGTGGCTGACATCGCCACGACCAGCGTGACCCAGAACCAGGTGAGCGTGCTCTTCGGCACCGGCGCGGGCAACTTCGGCGCGCCCACGTTCATCGGCATCCAGAGCACCGGCGGCGCTCAGTCGACCATCGCCTGCCGTGACCTGAACAGCGATGGCTTCTCCGATATCGTGGTGACGAGCCCCGCCAGCGCACGCCTGTCAATCCTCATCAACCAGGGAGACGGCACGTTCGCCGCACCAGTCGCCTACAGCAATTCCGCAAGCGGCCAGACGGCGGGCATCGCCTTCGGCGACGCCAACGGCGACGGCACGCTCGACATCCTCTCGAACGGCGCGGCCGGCCGGTACCTCTTCTACTTCAGAGGGAACGGCAACGGCACCTTCGCGAGCGGCGTTCAGTCAACCGCCGCGGCCACTACGGCCACCAACTCGGCGCTGGGCGTCGTGGCCGGTGACTTCAACGGCGATGGCAAGCTCGACGCCTACATCCTCGTTACAACGGCCTCGGGCGGCGTCCGCCCGATGACCGGCAACGGCAATGGAGGCTTCACCTCGGGCACCGTCGTCACGACCGGCGCCTCGCCTGGCCTCAACGCCATCGCCACCGCGGACATGGACGCGGATGGGTACGCCGATCTCATCCTGACCAACAGGGGCTCCGGCACCGTGACCGTGGTCCCCAACGGACTCTGAGTCGCACCCCTTTAAACATCTCGCTTGACGTAGTCGACGGCGCCGGCAGCGAGGACGCGTGACTTCGCGACCTGCCGGCGCACCTCGCTCGCTGGCGCGTAGCCTTTCTTCTTCGCTGGCCTCGGACCGCGAGGATGCTTGAGGAGCATCACAGGGTCTACACGCCTTGCCATTTCCACCAGCGTCCGGGCCAGCCGCTTCGATGTCTGGCCTTCGTATGGGACCCAGACTTCCTCCGGAAGGGCGGCCTTCATTCCGCCGTAGTACTCGCGCAGTTCGGCCGCGATGTAGAAAGGGGAGATGGGTTTCTCCTCGCACACCGGGTGGGCGGTCTGCACCGCCTGCAAAAGGGCCAACACGTCGTAGGCCAGCAGCGCAACGCAGAATCCAAGCAGGGCGCCCCGGGGAGAGCCAAGGCTTGGTACCTCACTTTCGAGGACGGACTCCAAGCGGCCCAAAAGGCATTCAATACGCCAGCGCGTGCGGTACAACTGGGCGAGGGTGGTGGCTGCCTTTCGGTTCGCTGGGACGTTCGTCAGCAGCCGGATGACGGTTTCGCCGTCCTTGGTCGGCGCGTCGAGTTCAATCTCGATGCGCCGCAGTCGCAGCAGGCCGTTGGCTCCGTCTGGAATGGACACCGGCTGCTCGAATACCGTGCAGGTCTCGATGCGCCCCACCTTCCTTCACGGGCGCTCCTCGCTCGGTGAGGGGTTGCGTGCATGTTCCCGCACCAGCAGGAAGGCATCGTGGGCGGCGAATGTCTGGAGAATCGAACGCGTGCTGAAACCTCGGTCCGCCACCCAGAGGTGTCCTGGCTGGACTTGCGGCAGCAGATGCTGGAGCAGCGAGCGCTCATGGTCATGCGCGTCCTCCCAGGGAAGCACGTCGGCCACCAGGTCCAGGTCCGGGTCACATGGTTCAGCTCAACCCGCCCCCCAGTTGCCCAAAAAGTCACCCATGGTGAGTCGCACGCCTTGGTTGCGCAAGATGCCGTAGGCGGTGGTCACGTGATAGAAGAAGTGGGGGATCGCGAATGCGATCAGAAACTGGCGGCCACTGGAGTGCATCGAGCCACGGCGGTGCTCGATAACAATCGCTCGTTCAAGGCCGGCTTCGAGGTCGCCTGGCGCGAGCTCTCGGAGATAGGCGATCGTCGCATCGAGCCGCTGGTGCAGATCCGCAAAGCTCTTTGCATCGTTCGCGGCCGGCACCCGTGGCGCACCCAGCAACTGCGCGATCGCCAACCTGGCTCCCTCCGCGGCCCAGTGGACTTGCGCGGCGAGCGTGTACAGGTGCAGGTCAGCTGGCGCGCCACTCGCAAGGCCGTGCATGGGCCCTTCCGCAGCGAGTTGCGCGTCCAGCAACGCCGCCTCACCGCTGCCACTGGCAGCGGCATGGTCTTCGGCCTTCGTCAGCTGCGCTTTCAAGTTGGTCAATCCGCGGACGAACAGGCCCGCAGATAGATCATAGGCATTCAAAGACATGGCCCATCCTTCACAGCGTCAGGCGCCAGTGCCAACCGGCGCGTATTGATGAGTTGCGATACTTAACCGCACCTTGTCCCTCGCAGCCAGCGGAGCGTACGTCCAACCGGGTTCACAGGAGTCGTGGGCGCCCCCAGATTCACGGCTCGGATGAACCCGTCGGGGGTCGCGGGTTGAACCTGCATGAGCCGGCTGGAGCTGAGTGAGGAGCAGATGACCGAGATTCAGAACGCGCTGCGCTCGGGGCTGGGCTACTACCGCGCTCGACCCCAAGCAGTGCTCAGTCTTCTCGGCTCACTCTGGAGCCCGCCCCAATCAGCCGAGGCGTGAATCAGGGCGCTTCGATGTCCGGCGGCACCTGGAGTGCCAGGTCCTGGCAGCTCGCGGGCACCAGCCCCTTCGCCATGGCACTCTGGCGATACTGTCTTCGTAGCTTCAGGCTTCGACTTTCCGACTCCCCACCCTTCTGCTGCGGCTCATCAGGCGCCTGTTCGAGCGAGCAACCGTACACCTCACCTTCGACCCGGTGGGGCATGGAGGGCGAGTCGCCCGTCCGCGGCGAAGGTGGCGCGCACGTAGGCAGCGTCTCCTTCAGGCTCCACCGGGTGTACTGCCGCGACACCAATTCCAAGCGAGGCGGGATGTACTCGCTGCGGAACTGATACTCAAAGCGCGTCACGGTGCGCATCATGGGCACGTGACCGCATTTCTGACGGTGCTCGAAGCGCGTCACCATTCGCGTGCGCGGCACGGAGCGGGTCGTCTTCGAGGAAGGGTCGTACTGACTCTCGTAGTAGGTTTCCGAGACAGTGCGTGGCTCCGTGACGGACTGGCATTGAAACTGGCTTTCGAAAACAGTCTTCGTGACGGGAACCATGTGATGCCGCATCTCGGTACGCCCCGGCGTACTTTGAAGCGTTCGGCCAATCTCAACTGAAGACTCCGGCACAATCTCCGTCCGGCACTCTACCGGCTCCCCATCCTGGTCACTCGCCAGCACGATGTGCACGTCGCTCACGTAACGCCCCCCTGCGGCTTCCGCGCGTTTCATGAAGTCGAGCAGCAACTGGGTACCATCCTGCCGGGCACCGAAGGCAACCGACAGCGTCCATGGCTTGAAGCCAGAGGCCGCGGCCTCCTCCCTCGTTGTCAGGGTCACTCCGTTCACCTGGTACCCCTGAGGCTTATGCATGCACCCAACTGCAACGAGAAACACCCACGCATGGCTTGCAACCCGTCTCAAGAGACCACCCCCTCCTATCGACCGCTCGGACTTCATAGCAGAAGACCGTACTGACGCGGAGTGGATGGCAGCCCCACCCGCCTTCATGCCGTGGGGACCGTCCCGCCATCGATGACGAACTCCGGACTGAACCGCGCGCTCCATCGGCACTTCGGCCAGACGCCCTCGGCCTTCCGCAGGGCCCAGTGCGCTTCCGTGAAGACGGTTCGAGAGGCCTGCTCTCTCAGGACCGACCGCGGAGGCCGGCTTCCCACGCCTACTCGCCAGAGAGCAGTTGAGGAGCGTGAAGGCCATGAGGAATTGGCGTCTGTTCTTTTCGCTTCGGCACGGGGCCTTGCCTGCGTAGAGCGCCGTCGAATCGCGTCCGCGGATCCACGGGACGGCTACATCTTCGGCTCCGTGCTCAATGTGCGGTGAATCCTCCATCGACCGGCAGGCAGACGCCGACCACGAAACTCGCGCCCGGACTGCACAGCCACAACACGGCGGCTGCAACCTCGTCAGCCCGACCGAGCCGTCCAATCGACTGCTCCTTCAAGATTCCCTCCATCGCGTCTGCCTGGCCCTTCAGCATGTCCCGCACCATCGGCGTGTCGATGGTACCGGGGCAGACCGCGTTGACGCGGATGCCGCGCGGCGCGTACTCAACGCCCGCACTCTTGGTCATGCCGAGCACGGCGTGCTTGGTGCCATGGTACGCCGCGCGCTGTGGGAGTCCGACCAGGCCGCCCAGCGACGAGTTGTTCACGACCGTGCCAGACCCCTGCTCACGCATGACGCGCAGCTCGTGCTTCATGCTCGCCCAAACACCGAACTGGTTGACCGCCATGACACGATGAAAATTCTCCGCCGGCTCCTCCGCGGCGTCACTCGGGGGGACCTGAATGCCAGCGTTGTTGAACGCCATGTCGAGCCGGCCATACTCCGTCACTGTCCGATCGACCGCGGCGGCGACCTGCGCCTCGTCGGTGACGTCGCAGGCCACACCGATGGCGATACCGCCTTCTTCGACGATCTTCGCGGCTTCCTTCGCAGCGAGCTCTCCATCGCGATCCGCCAGCACCACAGAAGCTCCGCTCTGTGCGAAGGCTCGCGCCGTGGCGAGGCCCATCCCCATCGCCGCGCCGGTCACCAGGGCCACCTGCCCCTTGAAGTCATACGTCGGATTCATGTCTCGTTCTCCAGATTGATGTTGGGATGCAGACCACGAGGCAGGCCCTCGCGAACCTGTGGCCGCACGGCTACCAGGCGTAGGCTTCGGGCGCCTGGCCGCACGGCCCCGGCCAGATTCCATCCAGCCTCGTCATCGTTTCGCTGCCTTCCGGACTCAACATGTGCCCAACGCCCTTGATGCAACAGGGCCCAGTAATGGATGCCTTGGTAAGCTGAACTTGACAATCAAGGCCGCACGGGCCGAAGCAAGGTCATGGACGACATCCCGTTTACGCAGCTCCAGGCATTCCTGGCGGTCGCCCGTGCCAACAGCTTCATCGGCGCCGCTCGCGAGCTCAGCATCTCGCGCTCGGCCGTGAGTCAGTCCGTGCAGCAGCTCGAGGAGCGCCTGCGGGTGGTACTCGTTCAGCGCACGACGCGGAGCGTCTCTCTGACGGACGCTGGGCGCCGCCTCGTCGACCGTGTCGGCCCCGTTTTCGCCCAGACCGCCGCCGCGCTCGCGGAGGTCTCCGCGAAGCATGGTGAGGTCGTCGGGCGACTCCGGCTCTCAGTGCCGCATGCGGCGGTGTCGCTCATCCTTGAACCCGTGCTGCCAACGTTCCGCGAGAGATGCCCTCGTGTCGAGATCGAGCTCGTTCTCGACGAGCGCTTCGTGGACATCGTCGCAGGCGGTTACGACGCCGGCGTTCGCCTCAGCGAGAGCATTGAGCGTGACATGGTGCAAGTGCGACTCACAGAGCCTTTCCGCTTCGTCGTGGTCGGCTCACCCGGCTACCTGGCCAAGCACGGCCGTCCGAGGCGCCCCGAGGACCTGCTCGAGCATGAGTGCATCACGTTCCGGTCGCCGACGACTGGCGCGCTGTACGCGTGGGAACTGGAGCGGGGTCGCAAGTCCTGGCGCGTTCCGGTGCGCGGCGGCATTGCAACCAACGACGGACTCCTGTGCTCGACGCTTGCGAAGCGAGGGCTCGGCCTCGCGTACTCGCCGGAAGCCTGGATCCGCGATGAATTGCGTCGGGGAGAACTCGAGGTCGTGCTCGAAGAATATGCCCCCATGGTGCCGGGGTACTTTCTCTACTACCCAAGCCGCAACCAGCAGTCGGTGCCCCTGCGCCGCTTCGTGGAAACCGCGAAGGGACTGCTGTTGGGGCGGTAACCGCCATGCGCTCAATACAGAGGGCGCCGCCTCGACCACGCCGCCGCGCGTCTGCTCCGTGGCTGCCCGTCAGTCGATCCGCGTCCAGGCCGCGCCGTCGTAGAGGAACAGATCCTTCGGGCCGGCAGCGCACAGGCCGCTCTCGCCAACGCTCAGGGACTGCAAGGTTCGTGGACGACCGCCACGCAGACGGCGCGGTTGAGGCCGACGCAGGCGTCGACGAACGAGGCGTCTGAGGTCCAGTGCTCCGGCAGGGTGCGGGCGTCAGTACCACGCCTTCGCACACGCCGAAGCGCTCAGGACTGGGCCCGGCTCAGCTCGTGCTCCACGGCCTCGTAGAGGGCGCGGATGTTGGCGCCGCCGAAGCCGCGTGCGTCCTTGCGCTCCACGGCCTCGAAGAAGAGCGTCTGCCGCGGGTGCACCGAGCGCGTGAAGGACTGCAACAGCAGGCCCCATGCGTCCCGGTCCACCAGGATGCCCATCTCGCGCAGCGGGCCCAGGTCCAGGGGAATGGGGCCGAGCCGCCCCTCGAGCCGGTCGTAGTACGCCGCCGGGATGTCCAGGAACTCGATGCCCTGCGTCCGGAGCTGCCGCGCGCTGGCGACGATGTCCGGGGAGAGCATGGCCAGGTGCTGCACGCCCGGTCCGCCGTGGCGCGCGAGGAACTCGCCAATCTGCCCCGGGTTCTCGTGGGAGATGGGCTCCTGCATGGGGAAGCAGATGCGCCCGGAGGGGCTCTGCACCACCTTGGAGTTCATCCCGCTGCCGTGGGTCTTGACGTTCTCCTCGTGCGACTGCCGGAAGCCGAAGGCCTCCGTGTAGAAGCGCACCATGGCGTCCAGCGTGCCCGGGGACAGGCAGATGGCCACGTGGTCCAGGCCGGAGAACAGCTCCTTCGCCGTTGACTGAGGCGCGTCCACCGCGCGCAGGCCCGGGGGTAGGAAGCCCTCCCAGGGCCCCTCGCGCTCGATGAGCGAGTGCACCACGTCGCCCATGGCCTGCACGGTGGCCTTCAGCACGCGGCGACCGTGGCCGTCCTGGAGGATGGCGGGCTCGCGCACCGGATGGGCGCCGCGCTCGATGACGTGCGCGTAGGTGGCCACCAGGTCCGGGGTGCGCAGCGCGATGTCCCGCACGCCGTCACCGTGACGCTGGACGTACTCGGACGAGGGAGACTCGGGGGTGAGCCCCTGCGTCAGCAGCACCCGGCAGCGGCCCTGCTGCATCAGCACGCAGCGCTGCGCCTCGAGCCCCGTCTCCGGACCGCCTTCCGCGACGCGACGGAAGTTCAGCGCGTCCGTGAAGAAGCGGGTCGACTGGAGGAGATCTCCGACGCACAACTCGATGTACTCAATCTCATCGACGGCCACGTTCTTCATGTCGATCCTGGAACCTGCTCGCCCCAAGCCAGGCAGCGAGAAGCGCTGATGCCGCATGTGAACAAAAACACTGCGCGTGTATCCAATTGAGCTATTTTTCCAGTACTGTCAAGCATACCTGGATTCACAAGAAGTACAGGGATGTGTCGCGTCGGGTCAGGCTTTGAAACGCGCGGGATTTCCTCCGCGTTTCAGCGCCTCGGACAGCCACCGGCCATAGACGGTCTGGACGGTCCGCGCGTCGGGCCAGAACCCGCGGGCGGCGTATTTGAACAGGCGGCCCGCGGTGCGGCGGCCGCTGCGCATGTGGACCACGCGGAGGCGATGCCGGACGAAGTCGGACCACGAGTGGGGACCCGCGCGCAGGTAGGCGCCGTCCAGGGTGAACTGGCAGATGCTGAGGTCCGTCTGCTCGATGAGCGTGTCCGGCCTGGCCCCGTCCGGGAAGAGCGACGGAATGTACATGAACTGGATGACATGCCTCTCCGGTGAGGTGAGGCGCATGCAGTACATGTCGCGGCCATCCGGCATCGTCCGCAACAGGAGCCCTGGCAGGTCCGGCACGGACGCGTTCCTCGGGGGCTTGCGCACGGGGGATGGCTTGCGGCGCAGCATGCGCGGCACCGGGATGCCCGGCCAGGGATTCATGTACTGCAGCCGGGTGATGGAGTAGCCCGACTCCAGCATGCGGTTCAGGGTGCGTTCCATGGCCGGGAACGAGCCGGAGAAGAGGTCGTAGTCCCCATCGTCCACCGACGTGGTCATCTCCCCGCCAAGCCACCGCAGGACACGTCCGCCAATCATCCAGGTCTGCTCATCCAGCAGGTGGCTGTGGGGCAGCACCGGGAGCTTCAGGACCCGGCGCACGTCCTCGATGAGCGGAGCGCTCTTCACCCCCGCCGCGTTCGGGTCGCGCAGGTCGCTCACGCCGAGCAACTCGCAAAGGCTCTGTACCTCCGACTGCGTGAAGTCACGGACCATGGACTGCTCCTGTGGGACGCTGGGGCTGGGACGCGCGGGCTCGCGCCGGGAGCCGTGCGGCTCCTAGGATGCCGGCCGCGGCGCAGGCAAAGGATGGGGAATTCACGTGATGGATGAAGAGCTGTCGCTGGTGGGCTTCACGGAGGACATGAACCTCAACGCCGTCTTCTTCGGCTTCCTGGGGTTGTTCCAGATGGTGTTCCCGGGCCGCCTCCAGGCCTGCTACCTGCTGGGGAGCCACGCGACGAGCGAGGCCGTGGGCGAGAGCGATATCGACCTGACGCTCGTCTTCAAGGGCCGGTTCCAGCCGGGAGAGCGGCGGCGCTTCGAGCACTTCCGCCGGCACGTGAGCCCGCTGAGCCCCCTGTCGCTGGATGCGAACGCGGTGGAGGAGGAGCAGTTGCTGGAGGAGGGCGCCGTCAACCTCAAGAAGACGTCGCTGCTGCTCATGGGCGAGGACCTCCGGGAGCGCATCCCGCTGATGCCGCTGGACGCGTGGATCCGCTACTGCATGCACCGGCCCTACGTCTTCATGGAGCGCGCCCGGGCCCGCGCCGAGGGCGAACCCCTGCGCTTCCCGCTCATCTACCCGGACCCGCGCGGCGAGCTCTACGGCTACGACCACCGCGAGGTGCTGGATGCCCAGGGCCAGTCGCACCGGGGCTTCAAGGAGCTGGTCACCCTGGCCTGCCGGCTGGCGACGGCCGAGGTGGCGGTGAAGGCGGGCGGGTACACGTATTCCAAGCGCGAGGCCATCGAGGCGCACCGCGAGCTCGTCAACGACGCGTGGACGCCCCTGTACGAGCAGATCTACGCGGCCCGCAAGCGCTGGGGCTACCGGGTGCCGGAGGCCGCCGAAGACGTGGCGCACCTGCGGTCGCTCTGCGCGGGCATGTTGGAGGCGGAGAATCATTTCCTGGGGCTCTACAAGGGCTTCCTGCTGGAGGAACTGCGGCGTGGAGCGGTGAAGGACCGCGTGCTGGCGGCCCAGCGGCTGGGGGAGATCGCCTACCCGGGTGATGAGGTGCCCGCGGCGCTGCGGGCCCTCGCGCAGGCCCCGGAAGAGGAGCTGCGCGAGGCGGCGGCGGAGTCGCTCCGTCGCCTGGGCCCGTCCGGCACCTGACCGGCGCTGGGGCCGGGACTACCCGACCCGCTGGAACGAGTCCCCGGACCGGGCCCGCTCCAGCAAGGCCGTGAGGCGCTCGGCCAGCGCCTCCACGTGAGGCATGGCGATGAGGGTGAAGTGGTCGCCCGGAACCTCGAGCACCTCCACCCCGCCCCGCGC
>NZ_RAWR01000288.1:0-10997 GCF_003986945.1 Corallococcus sp. AB018
CCCGCCGGATGGGCCGGGTGACGTCGTTGTCATCCTCCGGCGGCATCCACACGAAGGTGAACCCGTGAAGGTCCCCGAGGCCCGGGTCTCCTCGGGGGTCGCGAAGAGGTCATCGTCCTGGCCGACGAAGGTCGAGGGCTCGCTGGAGTCGGGCGCGGGGACGGGAGCGCTCGCGACGCGCACCGGAGGGGCCACGAGCGGACTGACCGGAGTGATGGGCCGGAGGTCGAGAACGGTCCGCTCCTCGGGCTCCTCCATCATCGGCGGAGGCAGCGCGGGCGAGGCCGCCTGTGGCGGCGCCGCGGCTTCTACGGGCGGCGCTTCCAGGGTCGCCGGAATCGCCATCAACGTTCGCTCCTCGGGCTCGTCCAGCTCCGGGAGCGACAGCACGGGGGGCGGCACTGCAGCGGGCACGAGCGAGTCCACCGTGGAGATCGCCATCAGCGTGCGCTCCTCGGGCTCGTCCAGCTCCGGGAGCGGCAGCACGGGAGGCAGCGCCGCGGCGGGTGCGTCCGCCGTGGGGATCGCCATCAGCGTGCGCTCCTCGGGTTCATCCGGCACCACGGGGGCGAGGTCCACGGGAGGCGGTACGACGGAAGGCCGAGCCGGAGGTGGCGGAGCCATGAGCCCCGGCGGCGACATCAACGGCAGGCCGGGCGCGGAAGCCGCGGCGCCCCGGGGCACCGGAGCAGCGGACGCGCGCGCGGCGCCAAGCCCCAGCGAGGGACGGTTCAGCGCGGGCGCACCGACACCAGGAAGGTTCGCGACGCCGTTCCGCTTGGCGGGAGCCGAGGGCTCGACAGGAGCTGAAGCGGCGACCTTCCCCGGCGCGGAGGTCGCCGTCGAGACAGGAGTTCCAGCCGCGGGAAGTTCGCTCGCGGTGGGGTGCGAGGGGGCCGGGGCAGCCTCCAGCGCGGATGACCGGCCAGGTCCCGAGGCACCAACCGCTGACAGTCCCGGCCCGGAGGCGCGGACGGAGGCGGAAGGTCCCGGAGCCTTGTTCGCGGCCGGAGCGCTCAGCACCGGGGGGCCAGCGGGAGTTTTGGCCGGCGCACCCGCGCCCGAAGCGGCAGGCCCCAACACCGGGGGCCCTGCCGGAGTCCTGGCGGGCGCGGTCGCTCCCGGCGCCGAAGGACCCAACACAGGAGGCGCGGCGGGAACCTTGCCCGAAGCAGCCGACGCGGAGGCACCCAGCACAGGCGGGCCCGAAGGAGGCCTGGGCGGAGTCGCCACACCCGGCGAGGAAGCCCCCAGCACGGGAGCTCCCGGTGCAGGCCGGGCCGGCGCAGCGGATGCCGGCGCGGAAGCCCCCAGGACGGGAGCTCCCGGTGCAGGCCGGGCCGGCGCAGCGGATGCCGGCGCGGAAGCCCCTAGGACGGGAGGCCCGGCGGGAGGCTTGGGAGGAGTCGCCGCACCCGGCACGGAAGCGCTGAGCACAGGCCCCGGTGGAGGCCGGACCGGCGCGGGGGCACTGACCGCCGGCAGATCCGGAGCAGAGGGCCGCTTCGGTGTGGCGGCCGGCACCGGCAAAGCAGGGGTCGCCCCACCCTTCGCAGCGGGCACCGCCATTCCCGGGCGCGGCGGGGATGCAGGCCGGGCCATGGCCGGCATCGACTGCTGGTAGCTCGTGGGCGCCGCTTCGATTTCCGCGAGCGAGGCCTGCCCCATGCCCTGCGGCGACACGTTCGCGTGGGGCGGCGCGAGCGCCCGCCGGATGGGCCGGGTGACGTCGTTGTCATCCTCCGGCGGCATCCACACGAAGGTGAACTCCACCGGGCCCACGGTGATGCGGTCGCCGTCGCGCAGCTGCTTCTCGCCGGCCAGCGGCTGGCCGTTCAGCTGCGTGCCGTTCGCGCTGCCAACGTCCGCGGCGAAGTAGCGCCCATCCCTCGCCGTGATGCGGGCATGACGCCGGGAGACACCGTGGTCATGCAGCACCAGGTCGTTCTCCGAGGTCCGGCCGATCTTCACTTCGGCCTGCTCGAAGGCGAGCTCCCGTCCGACCTGGAGCCCCTGGGTGATGGTGAGCAGGATGGGCAGAGGACTAGCCCCCGACGTTGCCGAACATGAACTGGAACACGATGGGCCCGAAGAGCACCATGAACACCGTCGGGAAGATGCAGGCGATGAGCGGGAAGAGCATCTTCACCGGCGCCTCGCCCGCCAGCTTCTCGGCGCGCTGCGTGCGGTCGATGCGCATCTGCGTGGACTGGATGCGCAGCACCTTGCCCAGGCTCGTACCCATCTTGTCCGCCTGGATCAGCGCCGTGACGAACGTCGTCAGCGACGGCAGGTCCACGCGCACGATCATGCTCTTGAGCCCCTCTTCACGCGTCTTGCCCATCTTGAGCTGCTTGAGCACCAGCTGCAGCTCTTCACGCAGCGGACCCTGGCGGCCCTTCTCCACCACCTTCGCCAGCGCGCCCGTGAAGTCCATGCCCGCTTCCACCGACAGCGTCAGCAGGTCCAGGTTGTACGGAAGCGCGCGGCTGATGGCCAGGTGACGGCGCTTCACCTGATCGTTCAACCAGATGAGCGGATAGAACAGGCCCAGCAGCATCACCAGCAACGACCAGGCCAGGTTCATGCCCATGCCGTTGACGACGAACAGGCCGGCCAGGAGCGCGAAGAAGGCGCTGATCTCCTGCAGCGCCATGATGTCCTCGGGCTTGTACTGCGACGGCTCGCCCGCCTTGATCAGCTTGCGGCGCGTCTTGGACTCGTAGCCCGGCCACATGAAGCGCCGGTTCATCGAGCCCAGCTTGCGGACGGCGACGGAGCCCGCGCCCTTCATGCCGCCCGCGGACTCGTCGCGGACTTCCGTGAGGAAGCGCTCCAGGAGGTTGGAGTACAGGCCGATGCCCAGGAACGCCACCGCGCCCGCGGTCAGCAGTGCCGAGCCGCCCATCAGCAGAAATGTCAGGACTTCCTGCACGGTGCGCCTCGTTTCAGATGTCGATGTTGACGATGCGCCGGATGATGAGGATGCCCATGATCTCCATGATGGCGATGATGGTCACCAGGATGTAGCCGAAGATGTGGTTCATCATCGGCTCCATCAGGTCCGGACGCATGTAGTTGAGAACCATGCCCAGCACCGCCGGCATGGCCGCGACGATCCACCCTTGAAGCTTGCCCTGGGAGGTCAGCGCGTCGATCTTGCCTTCCAGACGGAAGCGCTCGCGGATCACCGTGGAGATGGTCTCGAACATCTCCGCCATGTTGCCGCCCAGCTGGCGCGCGATGTTGGTGGACACCACCACCAGCTCCAGGTCGTCGCTGCCCACGCGCTTGCCCATGTTGACGAGCGCTTCTTCCAGCGGCACGCCCAGCTTCACTTCCTTCACGAAGAGGCCGAACTCCTGGGACAGGGGCGGCATCGCTTCGCGCGCCACGTGCTCGATGGCCTGGGGGAACGTGAGGCCCGCCTTGAACGCGTTGGCCATGGCCTGCAGCGCGTCCACCAGCTGCACGTTGAACTTCTTGATGCGGCGCTTGCGGTAGTGCTTCACGAGCAGCATCGGCAGGAAGAAGCCGAAGATGGTCGCGAGCACCGCGAGGATGGGGTTGAAGACGATGTAGCTGAGGATGCCCAGGAGGCACATGCAGGCGATGTTGAGGATCAACATCTGCCGCGCGTCGATGAAGAGGAACATGTCGCTCAAGTCGTTCATCGACTTGGCGACGTACCGCTCCTGGTACTGCTCATACGCCTTCGACAGGACGCTGAAGATCACCAGGCTGAAGAAGAACACCGAGCCGGTGACGAGAAGGAGGACGATACCTGCGAGCATGGGCGCGAATCCCCGGGGGATGAGGGAGGGGTCGGCAGGGCCGCTTCAGCGTCAAGCGAAGCGGCCCCGCGCGCAGGACTACGGAGAGCCGGCCGAGGCCTTCTCGCCGCCGCCACTGCCCTTGATGATCTGGATGATCTCCCGGCGCTTCTGCTCCAGCACACGGGTGCGTTCACCGGAGAGCAGCGTGCTGATGGTCGCGCGGCCACGCTCCTCGATGAGGTCCACGTCGTCCTCGTTGCGCAGGGACAACGTCAGCTGGCCCAGTTCCGCCGCCAGCACCAGGATCTCCGCCTCTTCCGGCAGCACCATCAGCGAGACGTTGGAGTACTCGCGCTGGTTCTCCGGGATGAGGTTGATGTTCGTGGTGCCGGTGATCTTACCCGTGGCGACCACGATGATGTTCTGCAGCAGCGTCACCGCGACGCTCTCGTCCGTCTGCGGATCGCGGAACGTGCCGATGATGTCCACGTGGTCGTTCGGGCGAATCCACCCGCCCACGGACGTGGTCTGCTTCGCCTCGATGGTGATGGCGCGCGCCTTCTTCTGCACCTTCGTGGACAGGCGCTCGGCGGCCTTCGTCGTCTCGAACTGGCTCCAGAGGATGGGGTCGCCGGCCTGCAGCGCCACCAGCACCTTCTGGTTCACGATGTAGTTGGCGGAGTCCGGCTTCACCACCGACGAGGTGACGAACTGCTCCGGCACCGAGCGCTGGGAGATCATCTCGTACGTGATGACCGAGCCCTCGGGCATGTCCTGGCCCGCCACCACCACGGGAACCAGGTTCCACCCGCGGCGCACATCGGATTCCTTCTTCTTGATGGCCGAGTAGGCCACGATGCCCGCGAGCAAACCGAGCACCAGTGCGACGACGAGTGGGGTCTTACCCTTCAACATGGTTCAAAGTCCTCCAGAACGGTGGGGCGCCGTCGTGGCGGCAGGACTGCTTTGGACGAGGGGGCGATGCCAGGGCGCGAACGAGGCAAGATGTTAGCCATGCCCCAGAGCAGGTGTCAAAACCACCTCTCGTGACAAAGCGGAATCCCGGGACCTCCGGAGCTCGCGGAGCCTGTCCGCCCAGGGGGGAGGACGGCTCGACGCAGTGAGTTGATCCGCGGCCTTCCGTCCCTCAGGGGAACGGCAGGTTCAGCACGAAGTAAAACGAGTCGTAGTAGATCTGGTACGCCTCGAGGAACAGGTCGATGACGTTGGTCTGCCGGTCGTCCGTCCAGCGGATCTTCACCGTGGCGCCGACGACGAGCCCGACGATCAACACCCAGTTGATCATCGAGTACTCCACCATGGCCTGGCCACGGCGGGCCCGGCGCGGGGAGCGCGGCGGCGACTTCCGGGGGCTGTTCACGGGGGGAGCGTGCACGTCCGACGTCATGCTCCCATTATCCAGGACCCAGGCCCCGGAAGCATCGGTCATGTGGACTGCCGCCCTCCCCTACTGCGCGGGCTGGGAAGGGGCGGCCCTGGCCGGCTCAGACTCCGGAGCCGTGGCGGGCGAGGCCTGACGCAGGCGGCGCTGGGCCAACTGCGCCGCGCTGGAGCCGGGGGCCTCGGTGACGATCTGCCCGCAGACGGCGGCGGCCTCCTGGGTCCGGCCCTGGACGGACTCCGACTCGCAGAGCCGTGAGAGCAGGGCCAGCCGCTCGCTGCCGCTGGCTCCAGCCGCGAGCGCGGCGCGCAGCAGCTGGGCCTCCCGGGCGCGGTCACCCTGGTTCGCCGCGGCCTGGGCCTGGGCGGACAGGTCGCGCGCCGTCATCGCTTCCTTGGCGGCGGACTTCTCCGCGGGGGCAGGCTTCGCGGCCTGGGCCTGGGCGGACCCCCGCTTGGGCGTGGACGGAGGCGTCGCACCGCCGAGGGAGCCCACGGCGGCGGGGGCCATGGGCACGGCCTGGACCACGGGCGCGGAGGCCACGGCAGGAGGCGGCGGAGCCGCGCCCGCGGCCACTCCCTGGTCGTCATCCGTCCTGAGCCCACGGCCATAGGCCGCTTCACCCAGCCGCAGGGAGTCGCCCTTCGCGCCCATGGCCTTGTCGCTGAGCTTTCCCGAGGAGCGCCGCGCCGCGGGCTCATCCTTCGCGAGGGAGCCGTCGTTGGCCTGCTCTTCCTTCGGAGGCGCCTCCTGCTCGGCCACCCCGGCCGTCGCCTGCGAGAGCGCGGCGAACTCGTCGTCCGCGTCCCGGACGGCCTTGGACATCTTCTTCTTGGGAGCCTCGGGTTCCGCGCGGCGCTCCAGCAGCGCGCCACCACTGCCCGCGTTCATCCAGTCGGACGGACGGGCCGCGGCGGTGCCCTTGCGCTGCACCTTGGCCTCCACCTGGTTCTTCATCACGTCCGGCGCGGGCGCGGCCGCCAGTTCGTCCGAGGCACCCTCGGGCACGTCCACTTCGAGGGTCGCGCTCGAAGGCGCGGGGGCCAGGGCGCTCGGGGCGCGCTTCTCCCGCGGCGGCGACTCCTGCTTCGCCGCGGCCATCGTCGGACTGGGGGCCCGCTGCGACAGGTTCGGCGCCAGGTCGAGGTTCTCGCTCACCGTCAACGTCAGGAGGCCGAAGGTGCCCACCGTGGCCAGGCCCACCGCGGGCAGCAGGAAGCGGCGCCAGCGCGAGGGCTTCGGCTCGGGGCCCGCGGCGGCTCGGCGCGCGGACTGCTGCGCGTACGCGAGCAGCGACTCCAGGCCCGCGTCCGGCGCGGGCTCCGACGACAGCTGCGCCATGGTGGTGCGCACGCCGCGGATGTCCGCCAGCGCCTTCGTGCAGCGCGCACAGCCCTGGACGTGCTGCTCCAGCACATGGGCCTCCGACGCAGGCAGCTCGCCGTAGGCGAAGTCGAGGAGCCGGTCCTCGTGCGCGTGGGCATTCTGGGCACTCATCCCGCCACCGTCCTTCCATCCTCCGACAGGTCGCCGTCCACGCCCAGCTCACCCAGGCGGCGGCGCAGGCCCTCCAACGCGTAGCGCATGCGGCTCTTCACCGTGTTCTCGGACACGCCTGTCACCTCGGCGATCTCCTTGAACGGGATGCCGCTGTACTCGCGCAGCACGAACACCTCGCGCTGCTCCTCCGGCAGGGCG
The DNA here is from genome assembly GCF_003986945.1 of Corallococcus sp. AB018. Taxonomy (NCBI): domain Bacteria; kingdom Pseudomonadati; phylum Myxococcota; class Myxococcia; order Myxococcales; family Myxococcaceae; genus Corallococcus; species Corallococcus sp. AB018. Next base: position 6,877 of record NZ_RAWR01000288.1, read on the forward strand.
GACAGGGCCCGCTCCAGCAGGGGCCGGAGGCGGGCGTTGTGCGCGCCGCGCTCCGGGCTGGCCCCGGCGTCCGGCAGCCCCTCGCCCAACGGACGTCCCTCGTCGCCGTCGGCACCGGCCGAGGGGGCTTCCAGGGACGTCGTCTGGCGGTAGCTCTCTTTGCGCGTGCTGTCCACGCAGAGGTTCCTCGCGATGGTGTACAGCCAGGTCGTGAACCGGGCCTTGGGCTCGTATTCCCGGGCGCTGCGGACCACCTTGAGCCAGGTCTCCTGCAGCACGTCCTCCGCCCGCGCCCGGTGCCCCACGAAGCGCAGGATGAAGTTGAACACCGGCGCGCGGTGCTTGCGCACCAACGCATCGAACGCACGCGCGTTTCCCGCCTGGAAGGCGAGCATCAGCTGCTCGTCTGAGGTTTCGGGTGCCAAACTTCCCCCAGTGCCCATGAAGCCACGGGTGCCATCCCCTTCACCGCCCAAGGCCTGTAACGGACAGCCGTGCGCGAAAGGTCTATTCCGGCCGTGGCCGCCGGTAAGTGGCGAGAATGACAGGGACCGCCACCCCTGTCACCAGAAGTGCCTGCGCAAGTAATACCGCCGGCAGTGGGCGCTGCACATGCACGTACAGCGAGCGGCCGAGCCCCACTCCCAACAGGATGCCCGTCAGCGTGCGCACCGCGTTGGAACCCGAGGCGGGCCGGAAGCGGCCCACTGCCCAGTCCACGAGCGCGGGCAGCGTGAGCCCCAGCACCACCGGCACGTCCCACTCCCACTGGAGCGGCGCCTTCAGCGCGAACAGCGCGAGGAACACGCCCGCGAGCACCGGGTACGTGCCCAGGCACCGCGCGCACACGCGCACGCCCGCGAGCACGTACGTGCGGTTGTACTCATCCGGGTGATGATGGCTGAGCCAGAACACCGGCACCTCCTCCGGACATGGAAACAGCGGGCCCGTCCTGCACGTTGCGCGAATCCCCTTCGGCCAGGAAGCACGCCGCGGCGTGGCCTCCACCCAGGGGATACAGCGGGGGTGACTCGCGCCGGCAGCGCTCCATCACATGCGGGCAGCGCGGATGGAACGCGCAGCCGGTCGGCGGCGACAGGGGCGAAGGCGGCTCTCCCGGCAGCAGCAGCCGCGTGGGGGGGCGCTCCGGATCCGGCACGGGCACCGCGGACAGCAGCGCCTGCGTGTACGGATGGCGCGGTCCTGCGTACAGCGACCGGGACGGCGCCACCTCCACGATGCGGCCCAGGTACATCACCGCCACGCGCGTGGACACGTACTCAACAATCTTCAGGTCGTGCGCGATGAAGACGTAGGTGAGCCCGCGCTCGCGCTGCAGGTCCACCAGCAGGTTGACGATCTGCGCCTGGATGGAGACGTCCAGCGCGCTGATGGGCTCGTCCGCCACCACCAGCTCCGGACGCAACGCGATGGCACGTGCAATTCCGATGCGTTGACGCTGGCCGCCGGAGAACTCGTGCGGGTAGCGGTGCCGCGCCTCGCGGGGCAGCCCCATGGCGTCGAGCAGCGCCAGCACCTCGTCCTCGCGAGCCTTGCCCTTCGCGAGCCCGTGGATGGCGAAGGGCTCCGCGAGGATGTCCCCCACCGTCATGCGCGGGTTGAGCGACGCGTACGGATCCTGGAAGACGAGCTGCATCTGGCGGCGCAGCGGTCGCAGTTCGCGCTGCGACAGGCCGGTCAGCTCACGCCCGGCCACGCGGATGGAGCCGGAGGTCGGGTCGATGAGGCGCAGCACCGCGCGACCCAGGGTGCTCTTGCCGCAGCCGCTCTCCCCTACCAGGCCCAGCGTCTCGCCCCGGGCGACGTCGAAGGACACGCCGTCCACCGCGCGCACCGTGCCGCGCGTGCGGCCCAACAAGCCGCCCTTCACCGGAAAGTGCACCTTCAGGTCGCGCACCTGGACCAGCGGTTCGCTCATGGCGCGGGCACCGGGTGATGGCAGGCGGCGGACTGGCCTCCGCGCTTCGGCTCCAGCACGGGCGTGACGCGGGCGCACAGCTCCGAGGCGCGGTCGCAGCGGTCCCGGAACGCGCACCCGGACGGCAGCGCGGTGAGCGACGGCACCATGCCGGGAATGGCCTTCAGGCGCTGACGCCCGCCCTCGGCCGCCGCGCCCGCGTCGTGCAGCGACGGGATGGAGCGCAGCAGGCCCGCCGTGTACGGGTGCGCGGGCCGGGCGAACAGCTCGCGCACCGGGGCCTGCTCCACGATGCGGCCCGCGTACATCACCACCACCGCGTCGCAGCTTCCCGCCACCACGCCCAGGTCGTGGGTGATGAGCACCACCGCCATGTTCCGCTCGGCCTGCAGGCGCTTGAGCAGCTCCAAAATCTGCGCCTGGATGGTGACGTCCAGCGCCGTGGTGGGCTCGTCCGCGATGAGCAGCGCCGGGTCGCACGCGAGTGCCATGGCGATCATCACGCGCTGGCGCATGCCTCCGGAGAGCTGGTGCGGGTACGCGTCCACGCGCTCGCCGGGTGCCGGGATGCCCACCTGCCGGAGCATCTCCACCGCGCGCTCACGCGCCTGCGCCCGGGTGGCCCCCAGGTGCAGCCGGACGCCTTCGCCAATCTGCTCGCCCACCGTGAACACCGGGTTGAGCGACGTCATGGGCTCCTGGAAGACCATGGCCACGTGCCGGCCGCGCACGCGCCGCATCTCCTTCTCCGGCAGGGCCAGCAAATCATTGCCCCGGAAGCGCACCTCGCCGCCCACCACGCGGCCGGGCGGCTGCGGAACCAGCCGCATCACCGACAGCGCCGTCAGGCTCTTGCCGCAGCCGCTCTCCCCCACCACCCCCAGCGTGCCGCCGGGAGGAACGGAGAAGGACACGCCGTCCACCGCGCGCACCGTGCCGCGCGGGAGCGACAGCTGGGTGACGAGCCCCCGCACGTCCAGGAGCGGGGCACCGGCAGAGGCCCCGGGGGACGGCGCGACGCCGGTCACTTCTGGGCCAGCTCCTCCAGGAACTCCGCCTCCTGGATGAGCCCCTTGCGGATGAGCAGGCGGATGAGGCTCGCGACCATGCGCGCGGGCTTCACCTTCTCCGTGTCCAGGCTGGCCTCTTCACCGCGCGAGATGCGGTCGATGTCGTCCAGCACCGCCAGGTCCTCCTCGGAGAAGTCCGGCTTGGGCGTGAGCGCCACGGACGGCTTCACGCCCTGCGCGGCGCCGCCGAAGAGCACCACCGGCACGCGCGGCTTGCTCGGGTCCTCCGGCTCCGCGGGAGGCGGAGGAGGCGGCGGACGGGCAGCGGCGGGAGGAGGCGGCGGACGCGGGGCCTTGGGGACCTTGGGACGGGGCGTGGAGCCCAGGATGTCCTCCAGCACCTCCGCGCCGTCGGCGGACGCGTCGCCGTCGTGCGGCGGAGGCGGCGGCAGGTCCCAGTCCAGCGTCGGCGGCGCGGGCGGGCGCGGAGGCGGGCGCGCGGCCGCGGGAGGGGGCGGCGGCAGGATGTCCGGCGAATCGTCCTCGTCCATGTCCATCGGTTCAGCCTCCACGATGTCCAGGGGCTCGCCCCGGCCGCGCGCGAGCGCCTGCTCCAGGTCGTCCGGCGCTACGACGAACACCTTGAGCGGCTTGCGCAACTGGAAGCGTAGCTCGTCCACGAGCATCAGGTTGCCCGGGTCTTCCACCGCGACGTGGATCTTCTCGCTGCGGCCGTCCTGCTCCGCAGCGAAGAGGAGCACCCGGTGCTCGGTCTGGAAGTCCATGGACACCAGCGAGGACACCGCATGCGGGATGTACTCGGGGATCTCCACGAACGGCAGCTCGTGCTGCGCCGCCAGCGCCCGCGCGATGTCCCGGCCCGTGCACAGGCCCATGGACACCAGCACCTCACCCAGCTTGCGGCCCTGGCCGCGCCGTCCGGACGCGAGTGCCTGCTTCACCTGCTCGTCCGTCACCACTCCGGCCTGGACGAGGAGTTCACCAATCTTCTTGCGCATGGCCGGGGGCTACCGCTTGACCTTGGCGAGGTATTCCTCGCGGGAGAAAACGCCCTTCTCGATGAGCAGCTCGACCATGGCCTTCAGCGCCGCGACCTCCTTGCGCTGGACATCCTCCACGCTCTTGAGCAGCTCCGAGGGGCTGCCTGAGGC
>NZ_RAWR01000289.1:0-10741 GCF_003986945.1 Corallococcus sp. AB018
CCCTCGAAGCGTCCGCAGCCCCGGCGTCCGTGCGCTTCCAGGGGCTGTGGCTCTTCTCTCCCCGGGCGGACCTGAGCATCCTCGTGCTGCCCACGCTGCTGATGCTCGCCTCCGTGTGGCTCGCGAGCCTCACCGGCGAGGGCTCGCAGGGGTTCGCCCAGTCCATTGGCCGGTGGACGTCGCAGTACGTCTTCCTCAACGGCACGCACGTCATCCTCACCTTCCTGTTGGTGGGCACCCGGCGCGAGTTACTGCACACCACGCCCCACCAATCCCGGCTGCTCGTGGGCGGCGCTTCGGCGGTGTTCGCGCTCACCTTCGCGCTGCTCTGGTACGGGGACACGTACGCGCCGCTGCTCGCGCTGCTGCTGGGCGCGAGCATCCACGTCCTCGCGGCGCACCACACGCTGTCGCAGGTGAAGGGGCTCTGGGCGCTGCACGGCCTCCGGGCCCGCGCCGCGGGCGCCCCGCCCCTGTCCGAGTCCGAGCGCACGCTCCAGCGCCAGTTCGTCCCCGTCGCGCTGACCTTGATGATGCTCCGCTCGCTGGCCCTGCCCGTCACCAGCGCCCTGGGCTCGCGGCCGATGATCAACATCGGCCAGGCGGAAGCAGGCTCGCTGCCGCACGGCCTCACCTGGGTGCTGCTCGCGGTCTGGGGCGTCTTCGCCGCGAAGCTGCTGCTCGCGCTGCGCGGGCCTCCCGGACAGAGCGGGCCCCGGCGCGTGTACCTCCTGGCGCACGTGGCGGTGGTGGCGGTGTACCTCGTGTGGCCGCTGTGGGGCGCCATCCTGAGCGCGGGCATCCACGGCCTGGAGTACTTCTTCCTCACCGGCCGCATGCTCCAGCCCACGCCAGGGGAGACCACGACCCGCCTGCGCGGCCCGCGCGTGTGGGCGGCGATGCTGGCCGTGATGGCCCCCATCATCCTGGTGGGCGTGGTCAACAGCCCCTTCGTCACCCTGGCGGACGGCGTCACCCAGGGCGCGGCGACGGCCTTCTTCCTGAGGCAGCAGCCCCTGTGGTCGCTGGGGGTCCTCGCCACCAACGCGGTGGTGCTGGCGCACTACTTCGCGGACGCGTTCCTCTACCGCTTCCGCATCCCCCGCGTGCGCGAGGTGACGCTCCCCCGCCTGGGCCTGGGCTGAAACCGGGGCCTGGCCGCTCGCCCTCCAGGCCCGCTCAAGTCGCACCTTTCCCTGGCGCGCCCGGGAGGGTAAGCACCAGGGCGTGAAGAACCTGGCCGTCGAGAACCTCCCGCCGTCGTCCCCTGAAACTGACCCGGCCCCGCCCTCCGATGTCTCCGTCGAGGACGTGCGCCGCGCCACGGCGCTGCTCAACACGCTCGCCAAACACCGCGTGCTCTTGCACCGCCTCCCGGATGAGGACCACCACGCCCTGCTGGCCTCCGCGAGCCGGCTCGTCTACCCGGACAAGGCCTCGAAGAACCGGCTCCAGAGCGCGCTCAAGAAGGAGCGCAAGGACGCGCAGCGCGCCAACGACCGGGCCGTGCGCTCCAGCACGGAGATCCGCATGCTGCGCAAGGCGCCGGTGCTCAGCCTGCCCGCGCTGCCCGCGCCGCCGCCGGAAGCGACCCCGGAGCGCCTGCTGGAGGTGCCGCGCAAGTGCTACGTGTGCAAGGGGGAGTACCGCAAGCTCCACTTCTTCTACGACGCCATGTGCATCCCGTGCGGGGACCTGAACTACGCCCGGCGCACGCAGCGCGCGGACCTCAAGGGCCAGGTGGCGCTCATCACCGGCGCGCGGGTGAAGATTGGCTTCCAGGCGTCGCTGATGCTGCTGCGCTCGGGCGCGACCGTCATCGCCACCACGCGCTTCCCCCAGGACGCGGTGCACCGCTACGCGCGCGAGCCGGACTTCTCGGACTGGGCCCACCGGCTCCAGGTGCACGGCCTGGACCTGCGACACGCGCCCAGCGTGGAGCTGTTCGCGCGCCACATCGAACAGACGCACGAGCGGCTGGACATCCTCATCAACAACGCCGCGCAGACCGTGCGCCGGCCACCGGGCTTCTACCAGCACCTGCTGGAGGGCGAGCTGCGCGACGCCGGCACCCTGGAGCCCCAGCTGCGCGCGCTCCTCGCGGGCCATGAGGCCTGCATCGCCGCGCTCCGTCCCGCGCTGGGCCCGGGCGATATGGGCAACACGTCACTGCCCGTGGCGACCTGGCGCAGCGGCGACCCGGCGTTGGGCATCCACTCCTCCGCGGCGCTGTCCCTGATGCCCTACGCCATGGAGCAGGAGGGCGACACGCGCGCCCTCTTCCCGGAAGGCCGGCTGGACGCGGACCTCCAGCAGGTGGACCTGAGGGCCACGAACTCCTGGCGCCTGCGGCTGGGGGAGGTGCGCACCGCGGAGATGCTGGAGGTCCACCTGGTGAACGCGGTGGCGCCCTTCATCCTGTGCGGGAAGTTGAGGCCGCTGATGCTGAAGGACCGCTCGCGGCCGGGCCACATCGTCAACGTGTCCGCGATGGAGGGCAGCTTCTCCCGAGGGACGAAGACGGACAAGCACCCGCACACCAACATGGCCAAGGCCGCGTTGAACATGATGACACTGACGTCCGCGCCGGACTACGCGCGCGACAACATCTTCATGAACGCGGCGGACACCGGCTGGGTCACCGACGAGGACCCCGCGCATCATGCCGAGCGCAAGGTGCAGGAGCTGGACTTCCAGCCTCCACTGGACATCGTGGACGGGGCCGCGCGCATCGTGGACCCCGTCATCACCGCCGTGAACACCGGCGAGTACGTCTGGGGCAACTTCTTCAAGGACTACCGCCCCACGAACTGGTGAGCCCCGGCCCTCAGCGCAGCGCGCCCCAGTTGTAGGTCGCGCTGCTCCCGCCGGTCAGCACGCGCCAGTACGTGCTGTAATACCCATACGTGTCCTTGATGGCCTTATGGCTGCTGGACACGTTCCAGTCGTTGGGGCTCGTCGTGCCCAGGTTGTAGACAAGCGAGTCGCCCCAGACGGAGTAGATGGCCCACGGGCGCGCGTCCAACTCAGACACCGTGCCGTAACGGCTGTCACCCCAGCGCACCGGGAGCTTGTCCGTCTCCGCCAGCATGCGTGGTTTGTTGTAGCCCGCGAGCCCCGTGTAGAACTGGGCCGGGAAGTAGGGATTGCCGTGGTAGATGTCCACGCCCACCACGTCCACGCGGTCGTTGCCCGGGTAGTAGTTCCACGGGTCCCCGCCGTAGGTGCCGTCCCACTCGTACGGCGACCAGACGAAGATGAGGTTCTTCAAACCGCGCGTCTTCACCAGGTAGTCGTGCGTGATGTTCCAGAGCTGCTTGTACTGAGCAGGGTCCTGGTTCGCCCACCAGAACGGCGACGCGCTCCCCTTCTTGTTCATCTCGTGGAACGGGCGGTACAGCACCGGCACGCCCTGCTGCTGGAGGTACGCGAGCTTGTCCGCCGCGAAGGACAAATCCCGCAACAGCGCCTGGTACTCCGCCGTGTTGGCCTGCCAGTTGATGACCCGGCCAAACCAGTTGTAGTCCATCCATGACTGCCGGAAGTTGTTCGGCCAGCTCTTCACGGACGCGCCCGGATAGGACATGTGGAAGCTGAACCCCACGATGCCTTCCCCGTAGCTGAAACGGTCACGAGCGAAGCCCACCGCGTAGTCCACGTAGGCTTCCGCGTACGTGTTCCGATAGTTGCCCGGCCCGAAGTCGAACTCCACGAAGCCCGGACGGCGGCCGGAGATGTCCCCCACCTTCACCCAGTACTCGCCCGCGTAGGCCTCCTTCTGGGCCTCGCAGTGCTGGCCCATGATGGTCTGCTTCGTCCCGCCGTTGCGGCTGTTGTTCTCCAGGTCCGTCAGCAGGTTGTAGACCTTCTGAGCCTGCGCCGTGGGGCCGGGCGTGCTCAGCGTCCGGGACACCTGCGCGCTCGCGCTGCCCGCGCCCAGGCACAGCACCAGCGCCGCCAGCAGGAAGGAGAGGGATGGCTTCGGGGGGACGTGCGTCACGCGGAGACCTCCAGTGGCTGCCCGGGGAGCGGCCAGGGTGCCACTTCCTGCACGCGAATTGCACGAATTTCAGCTTAGGCGAATCTGTCCACCGGCGTGCGGGCGGGTTCGCAAGGCCCTGGATTCACTGCCAAAGGGCCGCTCCGGTGCTATCAAGCAGGCCACCATGCCTGAAACGCCTTCGCCCCTGTTCAACGCGGTCCCCGTGGAGATGGACTTCCCGGCCGAGGAGCGCCGCATCCTGGCCTTCTGGAAGGAGCGCGGCATCTTCGAGAAATCGCTCAAGGCGAACGAAGGCAAGCCCTCCTTCGTCTTCTACGAAGGCCCGCCCACCGCGAACGGCCTGCCCCACAACGGCCACGTCCTCACGCGCGTCATCAAGGACCTGTTCCCGCGCTACCAGACCATGCGAGGCCACTACGTGCCGCGCAAGGCGGGCTGGGACACGCACGGCCTGCCGGTGGAGGTGGAGGTGGAGAAGGAGCTCCGCATCCACGGCAAGGCGGAGATCGAGAAGTACGGCGTGGAGCCCTTCACGGAGCGCTGCATCGAGTCCGTGTTCCGCTACACGGGGGAGTGGGAGCGGCTGACCCAGCGCATCGGCTTCTGGGTGGACCTCAACGAGGCCTACGTCACCTATCACCGCGGCTTCGTGCAGAGCGTGTGGTGGGCGCTCTCCGAGCTCTACAAGAAGGGCCTGCTGTACCAGGGCCACAAGGTGGTGTGGTGGTGGCCGCGCGGCGGCACCGCGCTGTCCGCCGCCGAAGTGGGCCTGGGCTACAAGACGGTGGACGACCCCAGCGTCTACGTGGCCTTCCCGCTGCGCGATGCTCCGGACACGTCGCTGCTCATCTGGACGACGACGCCCTGGACGCTGCCGTCCAACATGTACGCGGCCGTGAACCCGTCCGTGGACTACGTCACGGTGGACGCGGGCGACCGCAAGCTCATCCTCGCCGCCGCGCTGCGCGAGGAGCTGGCCAAGAAGCTGAAGAAGGACCTGCCCGTGCTGTCCACGCAGAAGGGCAGCGACCTGGTCGGCAAGCGCTACACGCCGCCCTTCGACACGTACTTCGCGAAGGAGGCGGACGCCACGCTGCCCCTGAAGGACGGCGGACAGGACACGGTGGGCTGGCGCGTGATTGCGGCGGACTTCGTCACGCTGGACAGCGGCACGGGCATCGTCCACACGGCGCCCGCGTTCGGCGAGGACGACTACAAGGCCTACCGCAAGGACGCCACGCGCTTCCAGGACCCGGACGCGCTGGGCATGCGCTGCGCGGTGAAGCCGGACGGCACGTTCTCGGAAGAGGTGCCGCTCGTCGCCGGCCGCTTCGTGAAGGACGCGGACAAGGACCTGCAGCGCAACCTGAAGGAGCGCGGGCTGCTCATCCACACGGAGCAGTACCGCCACGAGTACCCCTTCTGCTGGCGCGCGGACGAAGACCCGCTCATCCAGTACGCCCGCCCCGCCTGGTACATCCGCACCACCTCCGTCATCGAGCAGGCCAAGGCCAACAACCAGCAGGTCAACTGGGTCCCGGAGAACATCAAGGACGGCCGCTTCGGCGACTTCCTGGCCAACAACGTGGACTGGGCCCTGTCGCGCGAGCGCTACTGGGGCACGCCGCTGCCGCTGTGGATCCACTCGGAGACGGGTGAGACGGAGGCCGTGGCCTCCATCGCGGAGCTGCGCCAGAAGCCGGGCAACAACGTGGCCGCCGTGGAGGCGGAGCTGAAGGCGTTCCTCGCCGGCAAGCCGCACGAGTCCAACGCGGAGCACCTGCTGGTCCACAAGCCGTGGATCGACAAGGTCACGTACGAGAAGGCCGGCTCCGGTGGGAAGTTCCAGCGCGTCCCGGAAGTGGTGGACGTGTGGTTCGACTCCGGCTGCATGCCCTTCGCGCAGTGGGGCTTCCCGCACGCGGAAGGCAGCAAGGAGACCTTCAACCGCGCGTTCCCGGCGGACTTCATCTCGGAGGCCATCGACCAGACGCGCGGCTGGTTCTACTCGCTGCTGATGGTGAGCACGCTCCTCTTCGACGAGGAGACGCAGAAGCGCATGGGCCTGACGCCCAAGCGTGAGTGGCCCATGCCGTACAAGAGCTGCATCGTGCTGGGCCACGTCTCCGACAAGGAGGGCAAGAAGGAGTCCAAGTCCAAGGGCAACTACACCCCGCCGGAGATCATCCTGGACGAGGTGCGCATGGACTTCGCGGTGCTCACCGCCACGGAGGCCGGCGTCCCCGCGGAGCCCGGCGTGGCGCTCATCGCGCGCGAGGACCTGGAGGGCCTGGACACGCAGGAGGGCGCCAAGGTGCTGCTCTTCCGTCCGGACCGGCCGGACGCGCCCGTCAGCGTCACCGTGAAGGTGCACAAGAAGCTCAAGCGCCGCGTGGTGCTGCTGGCGCCGCAGGAGCTTCAGCAGCTGGACGTGAAGCCCTCCGCGCGCGGCGTGGACGTGATGCCGGTGGAAGTGCCCCGGCTCGCGGCCACCGAGCGCGTGGTGCTCAAGGACCCCGCCACCAAGGCGCCGGGCGCGGACGCGTTCCGGTGGTTCTTCTACGCGGCCAGCCCCACCTGGTCCAACACGCGCCACTCGCTGGCGAACGTGCGGCTGTTGCAGAAGGACTTCCAGGTCAAGCTGCGCAACGTCTACTCGTTCTTCACCATCTACGCGAACATCGACGGGTTCAACCCGGCCAAGGGCACCGCGTCCAGCACGGAGGCCCCGTGGCTGGCCATCCGCAAGAGCCAGGGCTGGCGCGAGGTGAAGGCCCGGCCGGTGCTGGACCGGTGGATCCTCTCCGAGGTGCAGCTCACCCTGCGCGACGTGGCCAAGGCGCTGGACACGTACCAGGTCTACGACGCGGCCCAGCGGATGGTGGCGCTGGTGGACGCGCTGTCCAACTGGTACCTGCGCCGCAGCCGCGAGCGCTTCTGGGCGCCGGGCTTCGAGCAGGACAAGCAGGACGCGTACTTCACGCTCTACGAGGCGCTGACGACCATCACCGCCATGTCCGCGCCCTTCATCCCGTTCTTCGCGGATGACATGTGGGGCAACCTGGTGGGCAAGCCGTGGGGCGCGGCGCAGCCGGAGAGCGTGCACCTGGCGAGCTTCCCGGACGTGGACGCGAGCCTCATCGACGAGGGGCTGGCCGCGGAGATGGGCGCGGTGCGCGAGCTGGTGTCGCTGGGCCTCAAGGTCCGCACGGACAACCGGCTCAAGGTGCGCCAGCCGCTGTCGCGCGCGGACGTCATCCTGTCGCGCCGCGAGCTGACGGAGCGCGTGGCGGTGTACCAGGAGCTCATCAGCGACGAGCTGAACGTGCACACCGTAAAGTGGGTGGAGCCGGGCAGCCCGGAGGCGGACGTGGTGCGCTACCGCGTGCGTCCCAACCTGCGCGCCATGGGCAGCCGGCTGGGCCCCAAGCTCGCGCCGGTGCGCAAGGCGTTCGACTCGGGGGATGGCCGCGCGCTGCACCAGGAGCTGCTCCAGACGGGCAAGGTCGCCCTGAACGTGGGCGGCGAGGACATGGTCTTCCCCGCCGAGGAGCTGGAGACGCTGGTGGAGGCGCAGCCGGGCTACGCCGCCGCGGGCGGAGGCGTGGGCGTGGTGGTGATGCACACGCAGCTCACGGAAGCCCTGGTGGACGAAGGCCTGGTGCGCGAGCTGCTGGCGCGCGTGCAGGGCTCCCGCAAGGACATGAACCTGGGCTACACCGACCGGATCCGCCTGTGGGTGGACGGCGATGACCGCGTGAAGCGCGTCGTCGACGCCGCCCGCGACGAGATTGCCCGCGAGACGCTCGCCTCCGAAATCCACGTGGGCCCCCAGGGCCTCACCGGCACGGAGGAGGAGGCCAGCCTCAATGGCCTCCCCGCGAAGCTTCGCGTCGAGCGCGCCTGAAACCCGGGCCTCCGGATAGCAGGGAAAGACAGCTCCGGGTAAACACATACCCGGGGCTGTAAATGCAGACATCTGGTGTGGCGTGACGAGGACCGGGAGGGCGTGGGCGACTCCCGGCTTGCCGCCTCAGGGGGCGCGTGTTACGCGACAGGGCATTCCCCTGATTTCGCAAATCATTCTCAACATGCCCACTTCGTTCCGCAGCCGTCCGCGCCGCCTCGTCCCGGGGGCGCTGCTTGGCGCATCCATCTCCCTCCTCGCCTCCCCTGCCCTGGCGCAGGAGCCCGCCGCGCCCCAGGAGGCCCCGGCTCCGGAGACCCCGGCGCCCGCGCAGGCCTCGAACCCGGAACCCGGCGCCGCGCCCACGGATGACGGCGTCTACGACCTGCCTACGGTGGTGGTGGAGAGCGAGCGCGCCAACGGCCCGGTGCAGGGCTACACCGCGCGCCGCAGCGGCAGCGGCACGAAGACGGACACCGCGATTGGCGACACGCCGCAGTCGGTGTCGGTGGTGGGCCGGGCGCAGATGGACGCGCAGCAGGTGCAGTCCGTGACGGAGGCCACGCGCTACACGCCGGGCGTGCGCTCGGACACGTTCGGCGCGGATCCGCGCAACGACTGGTTCCTGATTCGCGGCTTCACGTCCCAGGAGGGCGGCTACTTCCTGGACGGGCTCCAGCTGTACTCCAGCAGCTTCGCCACCTGGCGCCTGGAGACCTTCGGCCTGGAGCGCGTGGAGACCGTGCGCGGCCCTTCCTCCGTGCTGTACGGCGGCACGTCTCCGGGCGGTCTGCTCAACATGGTGGGCAAGCGTCCGCCGGTGGAAGGGCACATCCGGCACGTGGAGCTGAGCGTCAACGAGTTCGCCAACGGCTACGCGGCCGTGGACTTCGGCGGCGCCATCGACTCGGGCAACCACTGGCGCTACCGGGTGACGGCGCTGGCGCGCGGCGGCGGCACGCAGGTGGAGGAGACGGACAACAACCGGCTCTTCATCGCGCCGGCCCTCACCTGGGCACCGTCGGACAATACGGCGCTGACGCTGCACGGCAGCTTCCTGGCGGACCGCACGCAGGGTCAGAACTTCCTGCCGTACGTGGGCACCGTGGTGGACGCGCCCTATGGCCGCATCCCCACCGACCTCTTCACCAGCGACAAGAGCCTGGACCACTTCCAGCGCAACCAGTCGTGGGCGGGCTACGAGTTTTCCCACCGCTTCAACGACACCTTCACGCTGCGGCAGAACCTGCGCTACGCGCACCTGGACCTGGACTTCCAGACGCTCTACGGCGTGGGCTACGTGGGTGAGCCGGCGGACGCGCAGCTGTCCCGCGGCAACTTCGTCACCCGGCCGACCGCGAACCTCTTCTCGGTGGACACACAAGGCGACGTGCGCTTCAGCACCGGCCCCGTGCGCCACCTGGTGCTCGCGGGCGTGGACTTCAAGAACTACGTGCTGAACGACGAGCAGGGCTACGAGGCAGGCGCGCCGCTGGACCTGCTCAACCCCGTGCGTGGCGACTACACGCCCACGGAGTCGCGCTACACGCTGAACAAGTCCACGCAGAACCAGTTGGGCGTCTACCTCCAGGACCAGCTGCGCATCGGCGACCGGATGAGCCTGACGTTGAGCGGGCGTCATGACTGGGTGGGCATGGACGTGGACAACGAGCTCGCGCCCACGGCCAACTACGACGGCAGTGAGAGCGCCTTCAGCGGCCGCGCGGGCCTGCTCTACCGCTTCGACTTCGGCGTCGCGCCGTACGTCAGCTTCTCCAAGTCGTTCAACCCGGTGGCCGGGACGAAGTCGGACGGCTCGATCTTCGAGCCGGAGAAGGGCCAGCAGATTGAAGCGGGCGTGAAGTACCAGCCGGATGTGTTCCCGGTGCTGGTGGGCCTGTCGGTGTTCGAGCTGAAGCGCCAGAACTTCGTGACGACGGACGGCGCCTTCAACCAGCTGCAGATTGGCGAGGTCCGTTCGCGCGGCTTCGAGGTGGAGGCCAACGCCACGCTGACGCACGGGCTGAGCCTGATTGGATCCGCGTCGCTGTACTCACTGGAGATCACCGAGGGCGCGGACTTCGAGCTGGGCAAGCGCCCGGTGGGTGTGCCGGAGGTGCTGGCGTCGCTGTGGCTGGACTACACGTTCCAGGACGGAGCGCTGCGCGGCTTCGGCGCGGCGGCGGGCGTGCGCGGAGTGGGAAGCTCCTACGCGGATCGCGAGAACACTCTGGACGTGCCGGGCTTCACTCTGGTGGACGCGAGCGTGCACTTCGAGCGCGGCCCGTGGCGCGCAGCCGTCAACGCCTCCAACCTGGGCGACAAGACCTACGTGTCCTCGTGCAGCTCCGCGACGGCCTGCTTCTACGGCGAGCGCCGCCGCGCGTCCGCCACGGTCGGCTACACCTGGTAGCCATCACGCAGGCCTGAAGGGTCCTTCCGGAAGCCTCACCGCCGGAAGGGCCTGAAGCCATCACACACCGCGGAACCCCTGGGGCCTTCGCCTGGCACGTCTCCGCCAGCGAGGGCCGCAGTCGTTCCCGGGTGCCGCGCCTCGAGATTCCGGAAGCGCCACGGTCACGCATTGACGGGACTTCTCCCCAAGCGCCAGGCCCGCGGACACGAAGGTTGTCCCCCTGGGTGAGAAGGTAAGAACCCCGCCGGGACGCCCCGTCGGCGGCGCACAGCGAAAACCTGTCCGACTGGAGGGTTGCGCGGAATAAGCAATCTGATGGGTCCTGTAGAAGGGAGATGACGTCAGAAGAGGGAGCCTCCTGCTCGTCTGCGGAGCAGCGGAGCAGACGCCGCGTCGCCAAGGACCCGACGCCGCG
>NZ_RAWR01000028.1:0-60423 GCF_003986945.1 Corallococcus sp. AB018
GTCTGCCCGCTGGCCTCGAAGGCTTCCGCGATGCGCGCCCACTCCGGCTTCTCCACCTGCTTCGCCATGCCCGGAAGCGTCCGCCGCGAACCGCTCCCCCGGCAATCCCTCACGGCACATCGTTGGCCGGACGGTTACGCGCATGCTGCCCCGGATTGCGAGCACGTGGTGGTGGTGCATGAGAAAAATGGGAGGCCGGTTGAAGATGATGAGTACCTTCAACGGATCGAGGCCGGGCGCGAGAACCTGACCATTGAGTCCCTGGTAGGCGCGGTCGGCCTCCTCGCTGGGCATAGGTCGTCCATGCCTTGCTCCGCGTGCGACGAGGCGCATCCGGAAGGCTCTGCCGTGGGCGGCATGTAGAACCTTCTGCGAAACGGCAGGATCACGCGCTTACCACTCGAACGCTCTTTTCTTCGGAGTAGGGGGGGCCACGATGGTCTCCGCGTTCGTGAGCGTTGCCGGTCGGCGTGCCGGATCGGCGCTCGGTGGATGCAACGGCTCCTCATATTCAGGTTCTTGGTTCTGTTCCGCCGGGTGGCATGCCACGTTGGCTGAGACCGCATCGCGCAGTGCCTGAAGATCGCGGATGGCCTGATCGATGATGGTGAGTGCGCGAACGTCGGTGGGCACCGTCGGTGCCCACCGCAGGATCCACTGGCGCAAGGTCCTGGGCTTGATTCCGTGGAGCTGAGCGTAGCTGGCCTGATCCATCCTGGACGAGGCCCAACCGCGCGCCACGGCCGCGCGCTGGTTGTCGGTCATGCTGGTGCTTTTCTTGCCCATGCACCTTAAGATTGCCGCTGGTGCATGGTGCAGTTGTGCGCCCTGGCATGAGCTTCCGACCAGAGCGCTTCAGCAGCGAAGATGAAGCACGGGATGCATTCCACGGCCGAGGAGAGGCACCCCAAACGGACATCGGGATACCTGATCCTGCTTCCTACTTCTTGAGCTTGTACTTGAACTGGAATGGGCTCGCGTTCTCATTCTCAGGCATAATAGTTCCCTGCTTCCGCAGGCGCTGGAATGCCTTCTTGATCTTGTTAACGTCGTCCTCGCCAGTCAGCTCCCGGACAACTTTGTTTGTAATAGAGCCGCCGGGATGCGATTTCAAGTATTGCAGAATTGTATCTTCAAGCGTCGCTATGCGCTGATGCTTGATCGTGACAACGAGAGCATTATCAAGTTCGTGGATTTCTGGCTCTACGAGCCCAGCCTTTTTCATTTCGTTGCGAGCAGTGTTGAGCCCCTCGCCAATGTCGTGATTCAGAGGATTGGGGAGATTGTGAAGCAGCCGAACGATATTTGGATTTCTTGAATAGCGTTCGTCGTATATGTTTTCACGGGTTATGTAGCCGGGGAGCTTTCCTGGGCTCTGGATCTCAATTCTATTGTCGTAGATTTTTATGTGGATGTCGTCATTTAGGCTGTAGTCTCTATGTATGACGGCATTCACGAGGATCTCTTTGATCGCATCCGCTGGATACTTCAACTTCACGAGTTTGCCAGCTTCGTGATAAGAAACCCCTGAGAGGGTAGTGGCGATTGCCTTGATCGCGCTATGAATTTGCTCCTCGATCGGCCCGTTAATAGTTCGCGGCATGCCGTCCAGTTGCTCGCGCTTGTATTCTTTCTCTGTTGTTCGAAGTCTGTATATCTTTATTGCGCAACGCGTATCCAAGGTCGCCTGTGGCTCCTCGTCGAACATGAGCACGCAACCGACATTGGGGTGTGTGTCCTTGCCCTGTTTGGTTGTGAGCTTTTGTTTTTTGAGGAAGACCTTCGGAGGAAGCGATGTCTCAATGCGCTCCAGATATGATGCGAGATGCCCGCTCTCTGCGAGGTCGGCAATGTCGGCTTGGTCTACCGGCTGCTTTTCGTAGTTGTACGTCCCCTTTGTGTATCCAAGTTGCGTGATCTGCTCGCCCTTCAATCTCTTTTTGCGAGCATTGATCCGGACGTAGCATTCTTCTTGAGTCGTGTAATGGACTTTGGGGCTCTTGGGGATGAAGAAGTAGAGTACAAGCCCTTTCTTGCCAAAGTCGATGAACTCTATTTCCACATTCTCGACGGAGGGCTTTGTCTCTTCTAAGAGAGTGTGGATCGCGTCATTGGCTGCTTCAGGGGAAGGAAATCCCTGAATTCGCTCACCCGTGGATTTTTTGTCTTCAATGCCGACATATAGCTCGCCGCCGTCCGCATTCGCAAACGCAACAAAGGTCTCTTGAAGCTTGCCGGGCGCGATCCGGGCACTCTTCAGGTCGTGGAAGTGATCTTCCTCAAGCTTGAGGAGTTTCTCGCGTTCTTTAAGTTCTGGCTTGCGCGTGTGCATTGGGTGTCTTGTTAGACGCTTAAGATGCGAAATGCCAAATGGTGTGGGGGCCTTAGAGTACGAAGAAGACGGTACTACGCCCTAAGGATTGGTACACCAAGAGCATGATCACGGAGTCCCGTTGGCCAGAATTGTTGGTGTGAGAGTGTGACTCACCTGTGGTTACATGGTCTGCGGGGAGGTTCATCCAATCCGATATAGATCTATCGGAGGTAGAGATGGAGACCAGCACGCCGGGTCGGAGCGCAATCGAGCAAGCCGCGAGAGCCGTAGTCCTTGATCGAGGGCTCCGCGTCGAATTCGAGCAGGGGCTCCGACTTATCCGTGCCCTGTACCAGGACAAGGACGCATTCCACCTTCTCGCCGTCACCGAGAAGGGCGCGGAGTCCATCTACAGGCCCGAGATTCGCGAGAAGATGGCGCAGTCAAGGACAGGGCGCATGTACCGGCTGGCTCGCACGGGTTGGGAGAGCCCGGGCTTCAGGTTCCTCGATCGCCTCAATGCCCACATCCGGAGCTTCATCGCCAAATGGAATGAGGACGAGAAGCTCCAGGTGGCCATGTCGGTGGGCGTGTTCGAGCCCGGTCAGCCGAAGGACGCGCAGTTCTGCGTGGGGCTTTCGGCCCTGGCGATTGACATAGACCCCAAGGATTTCGATCGGCTCGTTCCCGGCGCGCAAGTTCCCGAGCAGGTCATCCCCGAGGTGCTACGTCGGCTTGGCGTACATGGCCTTGCACCTCACGCGGTCGTTCACAGCGGGCGGGGGCTACATGTGTACCTGCTCCTCGATCGGCATGTGCTCAGGACGTCCGACGACCGGGCGAAGGCCAAAGCGGTTTGGTGGCGCCTTGGCCATCTGCTCGGTGGGCTGGACCGGCACGATCTGTCGTCGATGATGCGCGTGCCCGGAACCATCAACTGGAAGGGCGGCAGCCCCAAGCCCGTTCGCTTCATCGAGGAGTTCACGGACCTGAACCGCTCTCGGTACAGCTTCAAGAGCGTAGCGGCGGCCCTGGAGGGCCTTCCCCCCATGCCACGGCTGCAAGCGAGGCGCGGGGCCAGGCGATCCACACCACGAGGAGGGCAACCAAATAACGCCCGCTGGGCAGAACCTCCTCCGCTCGCGATCGAGGACCAACAGATGCTGTACGTTGCCCTCTCGTTGGAGAAGCCTCTTGCTGATCTCCGCGCCGCGACTCGTGCAATGAAGACGAAGGACCGCAGTAAGGCGGACTTTGCGTACGCCTGCGCCTTGTTGGAGGCAGGGCTCCCCGAAAGCGTGATCGTCCATGAGCTTCATGCCGGGCAGAAGGCCACCGAGCACGAAGACCCCGATTGGTACGTTGAGCATACGTTTCAACGCGCGGTGGCTCTTGTCTGGCCCGCTGGTTCCCGAGGGGAAACAGCCCCTTGGAGCGTGTTCCCAAGCTCCAGAGGTGTGCTCTATACACCTGTGAGTAGCCCCCTCCTCTCCTCCTGTGCGACCTTGGCGGCGCCAATCGCCTCAAAGGTCAAGATCGTCCTCGCGCGAGCTGGAGATGGCAAGACGCGCTCGCTCGTCGAGGATCGGGCGCGGAGCCGCTGGATGGCTGGGGACCGTACGGCCCTCGTCGGCCTCTTCGTCCGTGAGTTGCTGCGCCACGAGTACGCCATCAACACCCTCTTTCCCTATGGCTTCTCGTGCACGAGGGACGGCGAGATGGTGGTTGAGAGAGCTGATGAACTTCCTCGTACACACCAGGAACTCTTCGCGCTACTGCCTGCGGAAGTGAAGCGGTACTGGTCCTTTGAGAAGCTGCGCGAGAGGGTGCAGGATCCGAGCGCCTTCTACGTCAACTGCCGACACCCTCGCGTCCTTGATGAGAGACTTCAATATGAGGAGCAACCAGATGGCACCTGGAACCTGCCGTCCTGGGTATCCTCCTGGGAATCCGATGCGCCTGAGCTGCACCTGCCGATGGCCGTGGTGAAGTTCCGAGGCCGAGCGGACCTCTGCCTTATGGGGCTCAGCGCCGAGGTCTTGGCAGGGCCAACGCCTCCGTGTTCCTCCACCTGTCCCATGACGGCTTGTAGAGCCAATAGCCGAACGAGCGACTCCGAACGAGGCGCCAAGACGTTCTGGCCGGAGATCGCGTTCCCTCTGTTGTCGCACCGAGCGTACAGCACCCAGGTCCTCTTCAAGCCCGAAGCGAATGACTACACGCAGGTCGTGTTCGATGAACTCCCCGCGTTCGTTTACCGATGTCCGAAGCTGTCGGTGAGGCGCATCGGAGGACGGAAGGGCCGCACTCTTTGGCAGGTGGAACCGCTCGACACCGTGGAAAGCGTCTTCACTGTCCTGGCCGAGAACCTGGGAGTGGTCGAGCGTGCCAAGGTGGCGGAGGCCGATCTCGATCAACTCCCCAGTATCATGGAGCGGCTCGCCAGGGTTCGGACGAACCTTGTAATGCTGGCAAACAAGCGACTCCGGTTCGTGAAGGAGGGCAGGGCCGTGAGCTTCGAGCGGATGGCCGATACCCGGCCTCCCTTCCTCTCCAAGGCTGACTTCGAGGTCCTATTAAGGCTCAGCCGCTTGAAGGTGCCTGAGGCAACCGAGGTGGGCGTGGACGTGGATCGGGAGGTGAGACACCTGACGAATGCGCTGGAGACCATGCGCGACTTCTGCGGCGACGAAGCGCAGATGCACGTGTACCTGGAGCACGGGTTCAAGAAGCATGGCGAGGGAACTCTCTGGATGTACCGGCCCACTGATGGTTGGGACGACGCTCTCCTGGATGCTCAGGGCCGCGAACGTGAGGTAGTCCTCCTCGATGCGACGGCGGGCCTCGATCCTCGCTACCACCTGCGCGGTCAGTGCTTGCTGGAGCAGATGCCGGGCGGCTTCTTCCCGAATACGAGCGTGGTGCTCACCAAGAGCATGTCGAAGACGAAGCTCGCCAGGATGCAGGAGTCGGAGATTGGCGATGCCATCGTGCAGAACATCGCTCCATACCGCGATCGCATCGGTGCGGAGGGCAGGGGTGGCCTCCTTGTCGTGCTACCGATGGAGATGGAGAAGAAACTCATGCCGTACATCCAGGCCCACATCTCGGCGGGAGACCTCCCCGAGCGCACGGTGCTTGCGCACTTCGGCGCCCTTCGTGGCCGAAACGACTTCGACGACTTCGACGCAGTGTACTTCACGAATCCGTACCGGTACGCCGAGGCTTACTACGTAGGCCTTGGACTGTTACTACATGGGGGCCAGAACTTCCCTCGGCAGTGGGAGAGCAAGAATGCCTGGGAGGATTTCGCAGCCATCCGAGCCCGGAGTGTAGTGAGCGATCTGTACCAAGACGCGATGCGGATCGGGATCCGTCGCGACCCGGCGAGATCTGCATTCATCTTCGTGCCCAGCCAGGAGGCCGCCTACGTGGTGCGACTTATGCGCCTGTTCTGTGGCGCGACCTTCATCATGCCGGATTGCACGAATGTGGATCTGTCCCCGAGCCCACAGCAGAGTAGCGTTGATGCGGTTTTGTAATGGTCAGGAGAAAAAATGGACGAAAAGCTTGAGGTCAAGGATGCAGAGGTTGAGGATTATCTCACTTTTCGGAAAGAGCCATCTCGTCCACCGAGCAGGGGTGGCAACACGAAGGCTCTGCATCAGCATGTGATCATTGTTGATGGTGAGAAATACAGCTTCCTTGCTTTCGGATCTAAACACTGGGCGTTCAAGAGTGATTTAGTGTCTTTCCAGTATGTGCTGAAGGGGCAGTACAAGAACATCAATAAGGAAACGATACGCACCGTGAACGCCAAGGGGCAGGTGGTGGTGCGCGGGATGAGGGATTTCCAGAAGAAACTGCGCACGGCACAGACGAGGCTTCCAGGCAGTAGGCGCGAGCAACGCGATTAAGCTCTGTACGAGTGCTCGCTCGGCGCGGCCGCTTGTGTTCTTTGAGTATGAGGTGCTTCCCCAGAGTGGGGATGCGCGAGGCGTGTTGCCCCGCTGGTTCTGGGGTGAGGAACCAGCGGGGAAGATGGGGCTCGATCCGAATTCGATACATTCAGAGTAGCGACGAACTGGTGGCTACTGGCGCACTCCGCACCTTCGAACCTATCCATCCCCCCAATGAGGGCTGGTCGAGTACAGGTCCATGAACGAGAACTTCAGCTATATCTCTAAGCACGGTTCCTTGCTTGCCCGGCCGGAGCCACCATCCGACTTTGTTCCCATCCCCATGCCAGTCTTTCGTCCTGCAGTGTCCGTCATGGACGATGGCTACAGGGGCGAACTTGTGGAATCCGCCATCCTTCAGGTGCTTGTTGAGATCCTGCGAGCGGTTCGTGCCCTTCACGCTCGGGAAGGCACCCAGAATGCCTTGGCCGTGACGCTGGAGCGCGCGTCGGCAATGCTTGGCTGCAAGAGGTCACAGGTCTTCAAACTCCTGGAGCAGGGACGGTTGGAGCGGGCACCGAAGGTCGGGCGGTCCGCGATGATCACGGTGGCGAGCATCGAGGCACTGCTTGCGGATGGCGTTCCACGGAAGGGCAACACACGGTCGAGCAGCAGGTCGAGGCGAACTACGGCGACCAAGGTGACTCCCTCGGCTCCTGTTGCCCCCGACTCGGCGCCGGAGACAAGGGAACTCGGCGCGGCGATCCTCAAGCTGCCGATTTGATTCCCTGGGGATCCTCAGGATGCTCCAAGTTCAGGGGCAGCTTGATCATGCTGGGCACCTTGCTCACGTCGTAGAACTTCTTCGTGGTGACGGTGGACGTGTGCCCCAGTACGGAGGCAACGAGCGCCAGGGGCACGCCGTTGCCCGAGAGCGTGACCGCCTCGCCCGCCTCCAGGCTCCAGGCCACGAACGAGTGCCGGAGTTCACCGACCTTCACGCGGGGCAGCCCATGGGCCTCGCACGCGAGCCGTAGGCGATGGCGGACCTGATCTGGCGTCGGCGCTCCGTGCGTCTGAAGCCGCTGCGCCGCCGCAAGCGCCTGGGCATCGAGCGAGAGCGTGTGAACGCGGCCGGACTTGTGGACGAACTTCACGGTGCCGCTGATGACCGGATGGCCGGGAACCAGGACGAGCTTGCCCTCGCCAGCCGCGATGCGCTGGACTTCGGACTCGTGCAGTCCGAGCTTGGCATGCAGGAGGAGCACGTCCCGTGAGCCCTGGTCGTTGAGGGCGCGGTACAGCGTCTCGATCGTGGCCATCGTGTAGCCCTTCTCGCGGAGGGCCTTCTCAGGGCGGCTCGCAGGCACCGTGAGCGTGCGGCTGGGGTCCTGGGCGGGGTCCAGAAGCCCCTTCTTGACCAGGAACGAGCAGAACGCCTTGAGGGCCGCGATCCGCTTCTGCTCGGCGGTGTTCCACTGCGCGAGGAGTCGCAGCACCTCGCGGGGCTCCACCTTGCGCAGGTCACGGCCCTGGAGCGCGTCGGCCCAGGCCGAGAGGTAGTAGCGGGTGTCCTTCTTGTACTTCGGCGTGCGGTCCTTGATGTGCTCCAGGAATCGCGCCACGGAGGCTGCATCCAGGTACGCGGCTTCGTGCTCGTCCTGGCGACGGCGAGCCTCCGCCTCAAGGCGGACCTTCTCGTCGGCCTCCTGCGCCTGACGCCGCGCCTCCGCCCTTTGTTGGCTCGGGGTTTTGTACGAGGCCGGGTCCTGCTCGAAGAGCGCCAACTGCGCGAGGGCCTGGCGCTCCGTCTCGCTGTCGAGCGCGATCTGGTACCGGTGCCCCTTCACCATCTTCCGGATGACCCACGCCTTCCGGCCGTCCTTCGTCTGGTATGTTCTGCCTCCAGCCCAGGTTCCGGTCCAGTTGGGCATGATCCGCTTCACCTCGTTGAGGAAAATGGGTACCAAGTGGGTACCACGGTCCCTCGGTGGGGTGCAAAGCGGAGGAGGGTGGTGTAAGGTACCGGAGTTGTTAGCGCACGAGTGGCGGAACTGGCAGACGCAGCGGACTTAAAATCCGCTGACTCGTAAGGGTCGTCCGGGTTCGATCCCCGGCTCGTGCATTCACCTGGATTGTGGGGATGCCCATTCGCGCAGTCGCGAGATGAGATGGTGCTCGAGGGCACTCTCATCCGTGATGTCTGTCAGGGGCCAGGACTTGAGCTTCAGCTCGTCCGCGAGGGGGAGGTGCCTGGGATGCTCCGCCCGCCCGCCTCGCCATTCGTTCGGACCAGGAGAAGGCTGGACCAGCAGGTCTTCCAGCCACTCTCCGTCGCGGTATTGCCGGGTGAGCGCTTGCGGTGTGGCTTCCCCGGAGGCTTCGGCGTAGGCGAGCACCAGCAGGGCGTGGGTCGCGCTTCGGGGGCGCAAATGAACCTCCACGGCGACGAAGGCTTTCAATCCCTTTCCGTCGGGCTGCCTTGGCACGTAGACGCGGCCCACAGCCCGTTGGCTCCAGGCCTCCACCGCGTAGAGGTTCCGGGCCCGGTGGAGCTCGACTTCATTTCCGTTGGCGGGCACGAGCCCGGCTCGATCGAAGGCGGCATCACAGGCCAGGAGGAGAATCTGCACCTGCTGGTAGATGTCGTTGATGAAGCATGACGCCTCGTAGATCTTCTCTCCCAGATTCTCTTCCACGTTCAGGCTCCTCGCTGCGGTGGGCTGTGCCAGAAGGTCTTGTCCGTCGGCAGGCTTGGGGCTGTCATTCCGGCAAGGAAGGTCCGCTTCCTGGTGGAGCGGAAGAATTGTTCCTGCGAGGGACGGCGCCACCGGGGCGCGGTGTCCGTCCAGCCCGTGAAGGTGGCGAGCTTCCGGCGCTTGAGCACCTGCCGGAGCTCCGCGAGCAGGCGTGGCAGGCCATGGGCCCGGTTGTCTTTGGGCAGCAGCGGCGTCAGCTCACGCCAGGGCAACCAATGGAGGTCGATGGCGGAGTGCTCGCGACGCGCCTTCAAGCTGGCTTCCAGGTCGTCTCGCGGCATCGTGGCGTGCGCCGTCAGGTAGAGCAGACTGCGACGGTGGACCTCCTCGGGCCTGTACGGGCTGGAAGGCAGGGCATCCGCCGCGAGCGCGTCCATGTAATAGGCGAGCTGGTCGCTGCTCCCCGCGGCGTCCTTCTCACCGTCTCCAGTGTCATCCTCAGGCCTGTTGCTCTTGTCCCATTCGTATTTGCATTCAACGCCAATGACATGCAGTCCCCGCGGTCCGCGCAGCAGGACCAGTACATCCAGTTCCCGGGTGCGGACACGTGGCCAGAAATGGATGTCGGCTGAATGGACGGGTCCGGTCACCAGGCGGCTGTCGCCATCGACGGCGGGACGTGACTCTCCAAGCCAGGTGACGAGCAGGTCCGGGGACTCCATGCAGCGCAGGAGTCCAAAGACATTGGATGTGAGGACGTCCTCCTTCCGGTCCTTGGCGTTCGTCCCGTCTCCCAGCTTTCCGTGAAGCTCCGCGGCGAGCATGTCGACTCCCAGGTTGTCTGTTCAGGATGCCTGTGCAAGGGCCTTCAAATCAAAAGACTTCATGTTCTGAAGGGTCCGGTAGCGCTCCGGGAAGGCGGTCAGGATGAGGACCTGCAATTTCTCTCCCGCGGATTCAATCAGCTCCAGTGCCCGACGGTGCCGGCCCGCGTCCGTGTTGACCAGGGCATCATCCAGCACGACGAGCTGCGGCTCTGTCCTGGGGCCCTGTGTGGACAGCAGGTCGCCAATGGCCAGCCGGAGCGCGAACAGGGTCTGCTCCTGGGTGCCCCATGAGAAGGACTCGAGGGGTTTCGATCCGGTATCGGTCCGCATCTGCGCTTCCCCGAAATCGGCGTCCAGTTGGATGCGCCCGGGTGCGTCCTCCCCCCGGATGAACTTCAGCCGGTGATGGACCGCTTCCTCGATGGGGCTCACGAAGGAGTGGCTCACCTGTTCTTGCCAGGCGGTCGTCAGTGCCCGCAGCGCCTTGGCGGCCTCGGCTCGCTGGTGTGCCCGGTTGTACCGTTGCTGCTCCTGCTCCAGTTCCTCCTCGGCTACGCAGAGTTGCGTGTAGAGGTCCTCGTTCACCGCCTGTTCGATCATCGTCTCCGCGCGGGTGATCCGCGTCTGGGTGGCCTGCTCTTCGTCCTGGATGCGCCCGAGGGCCTGCTGGAGCTTGCCCCGCTGGGTCGTCGCGCGTTGTTCGGGGACGGGCAGCGCGGCCTCCAGCTTCCGGACCTTGGCCTCATGGCGCTGGACCTCGGCTTCCGCGCGTTCGACCTGGGTGTCGAACTCGTCGAGCGACCAGCCCATCCCTTCCAACTGGGATTGCAGGGTCTGCCGAAGGGTCCTCGCGCTCTGGCCCGCGCGCTCCTGTTCAAGGGTGAGGGTCCGGTGCTGCTGGTCCATCAGCCGGAACCGCGAGTCCGTCTCGTCCCGCATCTTCTCCCGGAGCTTCACCTCGCGCCGAGCCTGCTTCAGCGCTTCGGAGAGCGCATCGATGTCGGCTGCCTGCTGGGGCGCGAGCGCCTCGACGGCGATGCCGAGCTGCGTTGCCAGGCTCCCCAGCTCTCCCGCCAACGTTCGCTGTCGCTCCCTCAATGCGTCGATGTCCGTGACACCCACCGTATCCAGGAAGGACTGGAGCGCTTCCTGATGGTGGAGGTGGACCTGGGCCGCGGCCCGCTGCTCCTCCCAGGCCTTTCGCAGGCCAGCAAGGTCCTTGGCGCCGTGCTCGTGCAGACGGCGCGCGAGTTCCTTGCGGCACTTGTCGACATCCGCTTGAAGCTTGCCCAGCTCGTCCGCGCCCGTGCGGACGTTCAAGGTTCCCACGCCCTTGATGCGCAGCTCTCCCGAGGTCACACCGGAGAAGCGCTTCTGCTCGGCCTTGGCGAGCTTGTGTTCGCGGGCCGTCCCGTGCTCCTCCCACTCGATGACCCGGGGGCTCTCCGCCGTGAAGCAGACTTCAATGGCCTGGGCGTCCAGCTTGCTCTGGGCCAGCAGCAGCTTCTTCTCCAGCTCCTCCGCGCGCTTCACGCTGGCTTCGGACAGCGTGCTTCCCGCGGTCTTCTTGAGACTGCCCTGAAGCGCGGCCTCCAGGCGCAGTCCCTGCTTGAGGTGTCCCTCCGCCTGGCTGTGCCCTTCGCGGACCTCCAGGGCCTTCTCCAGCAGGCGTCCTCGCTCCAGCCGCTGCTCGGCTTTGTCCGCGGCGGCCTGCGCTCCCCGAAGGTGCTCCCGGGCCGCTTGCGATGCGGCTTCCGCGGCCTTGAGCGCGTCCTGCGCCTGTTGGACGGCCGGCTGCTTCTGGGCCACGAGCGCTTCCTGCTTCACCGCCTTGCCCTGCATCTCCTGCAGGGCGCGCTGCTTCTGGTCCAGGTCCTGCCACCGCTGTCGGTGGCGCTCGACATCCTTGCGGCACAGGGAGAGGGCCTGCTCCTGCCGCTCCTCTTCCTGGATGCGTTCCTGGAGTTCGGTGAGCTGCTTCGCGTAGCCGTCCTTCTCCTCCAAGAGCCGCGTCTGTTGCAGGCGGTTTTCGGTGATGTCGTCCGCGTTGCGGCTGGTCTCCTCCTTGCGCTGCATCAGCCTGGTGACGGTCGCCTTCAGGTTCCTGATCTTCTCCTCGTGCTGGATGAGCTCGCTGCCCGCGACAGGCTTCTGGGTCTTCGGCGTGAAGAACTGGCCGTAGGTGGTTTCCACCGCCTTGATCAGGGCTTGCTCCTCGGTGCTCAGGGCCGCGACGCCCATGGTCTCCAGGAGCCGCGCCTTCAGGGAGCCATCCAGGCCCGGCAGTTCGTGTCGCTCCGGAACCTGATTCAGCCACAGGAGGCGTGCCACGCCCCAATGCCCGACCTTCGTGGCGCCGCTTCCCGGCCCGGTGGCGGTGAGGAAGCCTCGCACGCGGTCGTCCGCGTCTTGCGAGTCGGCGAGGTGCTCGAAACGGGTCCCGGTCCACTCGCTAAGCTGGCTGGAGGCGTTGCCCAGGAAGGACTTCTCCAACCGATAGCGCTTTCCTCCGGTCTCAAGCTCCAGCGTGACACGAGGGGACAGCTCGGTCGACCAGGGCTGGAGTTGAATGATGGCCCGGTCCTTGGACGAGTAGCGATCGAAGAGCGCCCGGGCGATGGCCAGGATGAGACTGGACTTGCCGGTCTCGTTGGGGGCGTGGATGACATGGACGCCCAGCCCGAGGCCGGACAGCTCGATGGGATTGCGGAAGCAGCGGACGTTCTGGATGCGAAGGCGCCGGATGATCATTTCCAGACCTCCATGACGAGCTCGGACAGCAGCTGCCGGGCCGCGGGGTGAATGCCTTCGGGTGTGACGGACACCCCAGGCACGGGCGCCTTCGAGTTCAGGCGCTCCAGCAGGTCGGTGAGAAGGGCGCTGGACGGGGCCAACTCCGCCAGCCGTCCCTCCGCCGCGGCGCGAGGGATGTCCTGCCGGTCGAGCTCGATGTGGAGGAGTCCCTGCCCCTGGAGTTCGTCCATGAGAGCTCTCAGTGCGTTCGAGTCCTCTTCCGAGGACGTTCCCCGGGTGCGCAGGCGCAACAGCGTCTTCTCCGGGCTTGTCCACTCCGCCGCGGCGGTGCGTGCCCGCGCGAGCTCCAGCCCGCCTCCCAGGCTCAAATCCAGCTCCAGCGTCTTCCAGGTCAGCGTGCCCGTGGGGATGGGCGTCAACTGGGGCATTGCTCCGTGCGAGGCAATCTCCACCAGGAGGGCTTGTCCGGCGCCGTCCTCGCCGAATTTGGTGGCCTCGTGTGCCCCCGAATAGGCCGCGCGCTTCTGGTGGATGTACTGGCCATGCCAGTGGCCCAGCGCCAGGTAGTCGAGGTTGCTGCGCGTCACGGCATCCAGGGCGATGGGGAAGTCGTCCGCGGAGTGCTTGCCTTCAATGCGAAGCGAGCCGTGCGCCACGCCAATCCGGATGTCTTTGCCCTCGACGCGCGGTCCCCAATCCGCGGTCGGGTCCTTCAGCCCCTTCTTCTGCCGCAGTGGTGCGGGGATGAGGAGGGCGCCGGTGCCGGGGACGGAGACTCCCTTGTCCGAATCCAGCATGTGGACATGGGCGGGACGCCCCTTCCACGACTGACGGAGGTAGATGGAGTCCGGGCTCAGCGGGTCGTGGTTGCCGGGGAGGACATAGACCGGCGCCCGGGAGGCCTTGAGGACCTTCAGCACCTCATGGACCTGAATCTCTCCGACGGTGTTGTCCTCGAAGATGTCGCCCGCGAGCACGACCGCGTCCACGCCTCGGGTGTTGGCCGTCTGGATGAGCTGGCGCGCGGCGTCCAATCGCGCGTCACGAACAGCGTCGGCGGCGCCCGCTACGTGTTTCGCTCGCAAGCCCATCTGCCAATCGGCGGAGTGCAGCAGCCGGATCATTGGGAACACCTTCCGACCGTGCCGGTTCTTCTCGCGGTGCCTGACGCGCCGCCCTTTCAAGTGGGCACGGACGCGACAACCCTACAGAGCGCCAGAAGCGCTCTGTATTCCCCATAGGAGGTACGTCACTGGCATTGACAAACCTGCGACAGGTGCACTTCCTGCTATCCTTGTCGCCATGAGGGGACCGCAAGCGAAGACCTGTGCAACCTGCGGACGCGTCATCGCCGCGCACGCCGTCTATTACCGCTTCAGTCTGGTTCTGGAAGGGGAGCAGGATCTCATCGACCCTTCGGATGACCTGGAGGGCAATTCCGCGGAGGCGCTCGCGGAGATCGTCCGCCGCCTGGATGAAGGCTCCGCGGACCCCGGTGAACTGGAGGCGCAGGTGCACTGGGAGCGCACCGGGGTTGTCTGCTCGGAATGTCGCTCCGTGGCGGTGCGGATGCTCAGCACCCCCACGGATGACTCTGGACCGCATTGAGCGTCATTGGATCTTCATCGCGTACTTGCCCAGGTGGTGCTTGAGCACCTCCTGCTGGGCCTTCGCGGCTTCCTCCAATGCGTAGAGACGGCCAATCTCCAGATGGAACGGCCCCGCCTCGATCAACTCATTGAGCCGCTTCATCACCTGGGGGTTGGGGATGCCGTCGTAGGCCTTGGTTTCGACGCCCTCCGGCCCCTTGGGCGCTGGCTCCACGCCGTTCGGGAAGGCGATGCGGCCTCCCTTGCGGATGTTGCGGAGCAGGGGCTCGGCGGCGTCTCCCCGGGCCAGCACCAGCGCTGCGTCGAAGCCGTCTGGCGCGAAGTCGCGGCAGACCTTTTCCAAGTCATCCTGATGCCCCTCCGCGACCGCGTCCGCTCCCAGCCTCCGTGCCAGCTCCACTCCGTCCTGCCCGGACGCGACCGCGAGCACCTTCGCTCCCAGCCTCTTCGCGAGCTGCAGTGCGATGTGCCCAATGCCTCCGCTGGCGCCGAAGATGAGCAGCTTCTGCCCTGACTTGAGCTGGAGGTGCTCCTCCAGGCCCAGGAGCCCCGTGAGTCCGTCCGCGGCGAGCACCGCCGCTTGCTCCACCTTCAACCCCTTGGGCACCTTCGCCGCCTGGTCTTCCTTCACGGCGACGTACTCCGCGTAGAAGCCTCCCTTGTTGCTCATGAACGCGGAGCCGTAGACCTGGTCGCCGACCTTGAAGTTCTTCACGTTCTTGCCCACCGCTGCGACTTCTCCCGCGCCGTCGGCTCCGGGCACGTAGGGGAATTTCGGGCCGCCTGGAATCATCTCGGCCATCTGGCCCTCGCGCTCCATCCAGTCCCAGGCACCGATTCCCGCCGCCGCGACGCGCACGAGCACTTCATCGTCGCCACAGGTGGGAACGGAGAGGGTCTTGATGCCCAGGACCTCCGGGCCGCCGAAGCGGTCGAGCGCCGCGGCCCTCATCTTTTCGGGAATGGATGCTGGCATGCTGTGACTCCCTCTCGGTTGATGTTTGTCCTCCGAGACGATGTGCATGCTTCGCGTGACGTTCAGCGTCACTGGCCCCACGCAGGCACGGCGGGGGAGCGGACTGCCGCTTTCCACCCCGCCGCGGAATGCCCTCAGTTCAAAAGCTGCATGAGGTCCGCTCGCGTGAGCGCGGCGCCTCCCGTGGCGCCTCCGAGCGCGGCCTCGAAGAGGGCTCGCTTCTTGTCCTGCAGGAGGAGGATCTTCTCCTCCACCGTCCCCTGGGACACCATCCGGTACACCATCACCGGGCGCTGCTGCCCGATTCGGTGCGCCCGGTCCGCCGCCTGCGCTTCCACCGACGGGTTCCACCACGGATCCACCAGGAAGACGTGGTCCGCCGCCGTCAGGTTGAGCCCCGTTGCTCCCGCCTTCAACGAGATGAGCATCACGGGCGCTCCCTTCTCGTCCTGGAAGGAGGACGCCACCGCGCCCCGGTTCGCCGTGCTTCCGTCCAGGCGGATGAAGCCGATGTCCGCCTCCTTCAGCGCGGGCTCGATGAGGTCCAACATCGACGTCCACTGCGAGAAGACCAGCGCCTTGTGCCCGTCCGCCACCGCCGTGCCGAGCGCCTCCACCAACGCCTGCACCTTCGAGGACGTCCTCGCCTGCTGCCCCGGCACCAGCGCCGGATGACAGGCCGCCTGCCTCAACCGCAGCAGCGCCTCCAGCGCCTTCAACACGCTGCCGCCCTCCTCGAGCTGCGACACCACCTCCTCGCGCGTCGCGGCGTGGACCGCGTCGTAGACGGCGCGCTCCTGCTCGGTGAGGGTGACGTGCCGCACGGCCTCCGTGCGCGGTGGCAACTCAGGCGCCACGTCGCGCTTGAGCCTGCGCAGCACGAAGGGGCGGATGCGCGCGCGCAGGGCCTCCGCGGCGCCCTTTTGATTCTCAGACACCGGCCGGGACCAGCGCTCCTCGAAGGCCTTGCGCCCGCCCAGCAGGCCCCGGTTGGTGAAGTGCATCAGGCTCCACAGCTCCTCGAGCCGGTTCTCGATGGGCGTGCCGCTGAGCGCGATGCGGAAGCCCGCGTCCAGTTCGTACGCCGCTCGCGCCACCTGGCTGTCTGGATTCTTGATGGCCTGCGCCTCGTCCAGCACCACCGTGTCCCAGGTCTTCGCCGCCAGGATGGCCGCGTCCAGACGCAACAGCGCGTACGTGGTGAGCGTCACGTCCGCGGACTCGTCCAGCGTGCGCCCCACGCCGTGATAGACAGACACCTTCAGCGACGGGCGGAAGCGCTTCACCTCCGCTTCCCAGTTGGGCAGCACGCTCGTGGGCGCCACCACCAGCGTTCCCCGGCCCAACGTGCAGATGGTCTGCAGCGTCTTGCCCAGACCCATGTCGTCCGCCAGCACGCCTCCCAGACCCGCCTGTCTCAGGAAGGTGAGCCAGCTCACGCCCTGCAACTGGTACGGGCGCAGCGTCGCGGTGAGGTCCTTGGGCAGCTGGGGCTCGGGGAGTTTCTCAAAGCCTTGCACCAGGGGCGCGAGCCGCTCCGTTACGGGTGGGGCGGGGTGCTCCAATGCCTCGCACAGGCCGGTGAGCTGGGGGATGGCGTGGTTCGCGAGACGGCCGTCCTTTTCTCTCGCCGACAACAGGTCCGTCACTCGCTGGCCGTGGGCCTTCAGCCAGCCCGTGGGCAGGGGCGCCCAGCCTCCGCCCTCCAGCGGCACCAGCCCCAGGCCTTCCTCCCAGGCCCGCATCACCGCTCCCGCGTCCACGGTGCGCTTCTCTCCAGGGCCCAGGCCCTCCACGTGGAAGTCGAGCGAGAAGCCCACTCGCGGCACGCCCGCGTCGGTGGCGGCCGTGTCCAACGTGAGCATCGGCCTGAGCTTCACGTCCGGGCTGACCACTCCCGCGGCGTTCCCGGTGAGGCCTCCGCGCCACTTGCGCAGCTTGTCCGCGAGCTGCACGGCCTCCTTGCCGTGGACCGTCACGCGCCGGCCCGGCGCCATGTTCAGCTCGTCCCTCAGCTGGTGGATGAGCTTCGTCTCCGTGGGCTCGTCGCGCACCGGCGCGGCGCCCTGGAGGTACACCAGCTTCCCGTTGTCGATGCGCGCGGTGGGCGGCGAGCCGTACACCAGCGTGGGCAGCACCGAGAGCCCCGCGTCGAGCTTGTCCAACTCCAGCGAGATGCGCGGCTTGAGCGTCCGGTCGATGGGCGGCAGCCGCCGGCTCTTCACGTCCACCGGCATGCGCCTGGCGAAGTCCGGCAGCACCTTGCTCGTCAGGTCCGCCAACTGCTCCGGGGCGAAGACGCGCTCCTGGGGCAGGCTCTCCAGCCGCGCGCCGGTGAGTGACAACTCTCCCAACCGGCAGAGCGCGCCCGCGCACAGCGCGACGCCGGGGCTCACCAGTTCGTTGATGCGCGGATCCTTCTCCACCTTGAGCACGGTCTGCTCGCCCCGGTCCTCGACGGTGACTCGCGGGAGGAGCGGCTCGTTGGAGACGGAGACGAGCGCGCCGTCGAAGAGGACGGTGCGCGCCTTCTCCAGCACGTGCAGCAGCGCATCCAGCTTGCTCTGCGGCAGCGCGCCCCGGGTCGCCTGCGCGAGCAGCTTGTCCGCGAGCAGGTCGCACGGATCCACGTGGATGCGCGCGGCCTCCACGGGGTTCTGGAGCACGGACGCGAGGCTCCGGGCCAGCAGCCTCGCGGTGTTGTCCGGCCGGACCACCAGCCGCTCCAACTGGAGGCCTCCGTCCGCGCGCTTGAAGCGGTACACCAGCCGTTCTGTCTTCGGCGCGGTGCCGGGACGCGTTGCCGTGGCGGCAGGGCCCGGGCGGGCAGGAGAGGCCGCCGCCGTGGCCTTCCTTCCTTCTGCCTGCCGCAGGACGATGGCCGCGGCGATGACGTGCTCGCAGGGGTCCACCTTCCCCCGGCAGTCGCACTCCCAGATTTCATCCTCGGGGTAGAGGGTCGTGGTGAGCGGGGTGGGGCGGCCGGGGATGCGGATCCGCAGGACGACCTCTTCCTCGTCCACGGACTGCACTGACACGACCCCCGCACGCGACAGGGCCTGTCCGGCGGACCACGTGGTCGGGCCTGACTCCTCCCGGATGGCTTCGAGCAGTTCCGCGAGCGCCGACATAGGAGGGGCGATTCCCTAGCCCCGCGCCGGGCCTGGCGCAAGCCACCGGGCGCGTGGCTGTGACACTGAGGGACACACGCTGCCGTGCTCCTGTAACTGGCGGCGCTACAGCGGCCACGACACCCGTGTCATCCGCAGCGAGGCCTTCCGAGGAAAGCGCAAAAATCTTGGGGTGTGGCGTGGCAGGTGCAAGGCGTCCTGTTCGGAACGCGCGTCGGTGCTTCCTTGGCTTCCGCCTGCTGGACCCTCAGCGTCTCCGTCCGTTGTGAGTGAAGCAGACAGTGTCCCCCACACAGTCGAGGTCCCACACATGCACCTGAAAATGACGAGTCGCCTCCTGGCGGCTGCGTTCCTGAGCCTGGTGGTTGGTTGCCAGGGTGAGCCGACGCAGTCCCCGGAAGGTTCGCAGTCCGCGGAGCTGTCCGCCAAGGCGGATTGCGTGCAGCGGTTCGATGGCATCACCACCTGCGCCAAGGGCAACGCGTCCCTGGCCGCCACCGAGAAGGGCGTGCAGGTCAACGGGCTGAAGAGCCTCAAGACGGACGGCGTCTCCAGCACGTTCAACGACGCCATCACCTGGTCGCAGGACGCGCAGATTCGCATTGGCAGCGCCTCGGGCGGCCTCGCCCTGGCCGCGCGGGATGGTGACCAGGTGGTCAGCACCCTGCGCATCACTCCCGGGAAGGACCGCCAGGTGTCCGTGGAGCCGGGCTTCACCGGTTCGTCCTCCGGCGCGTTCCGGATGAACGTCTACAACAATGGCCGCCTCGTTGGGTCGAGCCCCCAGCCGCAGGCCATGATCATCACCTTCTACAGCTGGTGGGCCTTCCTCGACTGGTACTACTGGCACTGGGGCTTCTTCTCCTACCGCACCACCGCCACGGGCGGGAACGTGGGCATGGACGGCGCCTGCGGCTGGCGCCTGAACGTGGCCAACACGACCTTCAGCGTCAAGCTCGCTGACGGGAAGGACGTCGTCGGCGACACGGTGGAGTTCATCGAGGAGATTGGCGACGGTGCCTACCCGTACCGCCACTTCTCCGGCATCGACGTGAACGCCAGCGCCACGGACTTCCTCGTCACGGGCGAGTCCTTCGGCCAGGAGAAGTAAGCTGTTCCTCCACCGGGTGGGGGCGCCTCGTTCCCGCCCGGTGGTGTTTGTCTGTCTGTGTCTTCCCATCGAGGAGTCGTGACGATGCGCGTGCCCTGGTCTCTCGCTGGCATCTCCGCCGGAGCGCTGCTCATCGGCGCCGCGTGGGCCGCCGTCGTCCGCCGCCCCGAACCCCTGGTGCTGGGCGCGCTTCCCCCCGTCGTCCTGCCGCACGTGGAGCAGGCAGGCGGTGCCACCACGGTGACGGACACCGGCCGCAATGCCTTCGGGCGCGCGCCCATGAACATGCCGCGCTCGCGCTGGCCGGACTTCTACGCGGGCAAGGGCGTCTTCGACCGCGACTGGAGCGACTCGCGCCTGCGTGCCGCCGTGGCGGGGCCCTTCTTCAGCGCCACCGGCTGCATGACCTGCCACGTGAAGGACGGCCGGGGCCAGCCGCCCTCGAGCCCCACGGAGGCGCCCGTCTCGCTGGCGTTCCAGCTGAGCGCGCCCGACGGCGCCGGTCCCCACCCGCTGTACGGCATGCAGCTGGACGCGCACGCCGTGGAGGGCCAGGTCCCCGAGGGCCACGTCCGCGTCGACTTCGAGGAGACGCGCGGCACCTTCGCCACCGGTGAGCCGTACTCGCTGGTGCGCCCGCGCTACCAGTTCCAGGGGCTGGTGCACGGCCCCCTGGGCGACGGCGCCCTGTTCTCCGCCCGCGTGTCGCCCGTGAACTTCGGCCTGGGCCTGCTGGAGGCGCTGCCCGAGGCCGACATCGTGGCCCGCGCCGACCCCGAGGACCGCGACCAGGACGGCATCTCCGGCCGGGTCAACCGGGTGCTCGACGTGGAGACGGGCGAGACGCGCCTGGGCCGCTTCGGGTGGAAGGCCAATCAGCCCACGCTGCGCCAGCAGGTGGCGCATGCGCTCGTCGCGGACATGGGCGTCACCACGACGCTCTACCGCCAGGAGCAGGGCCGGGACGCCCCGGGTGAACCGGAGGTGTCCCAGGACGACATGGACCTGCTGATGATCTACATGCGCCTCATCGCCGTGCCCAAGAGGCGCGACTGGGAGGCGCCGGAGGTCCAGCGGGGCCATGCCGTCTTCCGCGCCATCGGCTGCGCGGCGTGCCACGTGGACACGCCCCAGGAGACGGGGACGGTGGAGGGCTTCGACGAGGTCTCCCGCCAGGTCATCTACCCCTACACGGACCTGCTGCTGCACGACCTGGGCGAGGGCCTGGCGGACGGACGTCCGGACGGGCTGGCCACGGGCAGCGAGTGGCGCACGCCGCCCCTGTGGGGCATCGGGTTGGTGGAGGCCGTCAACCGGCACACCCGCTTCCTGCATGACGGCCGGGCCCGCTCCCTGGAGGAGGCTGTCCTCTGGCATGGAGGGGAGGCGGCCCCCGCGCAGGCTCGCTACGTCCGGCTGCCCCGCGAGGACCGGGCCGCGCTGCTCGCCTTCCTGAAGTCGCTCTGAGGCACGGACGGGACGCCCTCCCGTCCGGACGGCGGCCAGGAGGACCGCCGCCTGGAGGGGCTTCGGCCCGGGCGGGCGCACGGAACATTGGGACGCCCGGGGCCCTTGGAGTACCCTGCGCGCCCCCTTCATGCAGCCTCAGACTCCCATTCTCGATGATGCCCCCGACGTCCCGCTCGCGGTCGACCTGGACGGGACGCTGGTGCGCACGGACACGCTGCACGAGAACCTGCTCGTGCTGCTCAAGCACGCGCCGTGGCTGCTGCTGCTGGTGCCGTTGTGGGTGCTCCGGGGCAAGGCCTTCTTCAAGGCGGAGGTGGCCCGCCGCGCGCGGCTGGACGTCACCTCGCTGCCGTACAACGCGGAGGTGGTGGCCTTCCTTCGCGAGGAGCACGCCCGGGGGCGGCGGCTGGTGCTGGCCACGGCCGCGGACCGGAGCATCGCCGACGCGGTGGCCGCCCACCTGGGCCTCTTCCACACGGTGGTCGCCAGTGAAGCCGGAGTGAACCTGTCCGGCGCGCGGAAGCTGGAGCGGCTGCGCGAATTGCTGGGCTCCTTCGACTACGCGGGCAACGACGCGGTGGACCTGCACCTGTGGCGCGAGTGCCGGCGGATCATCGTGGTGCATGCGCCGGCGGGCGTGTTGCGCCAGGCCCAGGGATTGGGCCGTCCCGTGCACCGCGTCTTCGAGGCCCCGCCGGGCGGGGTGCGCCCCTGGGTGAAGGCGCTGCGGGTGCATCAGTGGGCGAAGAACGCGCTCGTCTTCGTGCCGCTGCTGGCGGCGCACAAGGCCACCCAGGGCGGCATGGCCCCGCGCGCGGTGCTGGCGTTCCTCGCCTTCAGCCTCTGCGCCTCCAGCGTGTACATCATCAACGACCTGCTGGACCTGGCGTCGGACCGGCGGCACCCGTCCAAGTCGCGGCGGCCCTTCGCGTCCGGGGCCCTGCCGGTGCGCGCGGGCGTCGTGATGGCGCCGCTGCTGCTGGTGGGCGCCGCGGCGCTGGCGCTGGCGACGCTGCCCCTGTCGTTCTCCGCGCTGCTGGCCGCCTACTTCGTGCTCACGCTCGCGTATTCGCTGCGGCTCAAGCAGGTGGTGATGCTGGACGTGCTGGTGCTGGCGGGCCTCTACACGGTGCGCATCTTCGGCGGCGCGCTGGCGGTGGGCGTGCCCACGTCGAGCTGGCTGCTCATGTTCAGCACCTTCCTCTTCCTGTCGCTGGCCCTGCTCAAGCGGCTGAGCGAGGTGCGGCGGCTGCGCCAGTCCAACGAGACGTCCGCTCACGGGCGCGGCTACCTGGCGCAGGACTACGAGCAGCTCGCGAGCCTGGGCGCGGCGGCGGGTCAGGTGTCGGTGATGGTGCTGGCCCTCTACATCACCAGCAAGGAAGTCACTGCGCTGTATGCCCACCCGGAGCGGCTGTGGCTGCTGTGCCCGGTGATGCTGTATTGGGTGGGGCGCATCTGGTTGCTGGCACACCGGGGCCTCGTGAACGAGGACCCGCTCGTCTTCGCGCTGAGGGACCGCGTCAGCTATGTCGTCGGCGTGGCCGCCGCGCTGGTGCTGTGGGTGGCGACGTGACGGGAGCATGGCGATGAGCACGTCGGATTCGTGGGGCCGTTTCCCCCGCGTGGAGCAGCGGACGCGCGCGCTGGCGTGGCGCTCGGACGCGGTGCCCCAGGTGGAGGGCTCCGTCCTGCCGCATGGCCTGGGCCGCAGCTACGGCGATTCCTGCCTCAATGGCGGGGGCACGGTGCTGCTCACCGCGGGCCTGGACCGGCTCATCGACTTCGACCCGACGACGGGCGTGGTGCGCTGTGAGTCAGGCGTGTCGTTGGACACGCTGCTGCGGCTGGCCGTGCCGCGCGGCTGGTTCCTGCCGGTGACGCCGGGCACGAAGTTCGTCACGGTGGGCGGCGCCATCGCCAATGACGTGCACGGCAAGAACCACCACCGGGCCGGGACGTTCGGCCGGCACGTGCGCCGCTTCGAACTGGTGCGCTCGGATGGCAGCCGGCGGATGTGCGCGCCCGACGAGAACCCGGACTGGTTCGGCGCGACGATTGGCGGCCTGGGGCTCACGGGGCTCGTCACCTGGGCGGAGGTGCAGCTCAAGCCCATCCGCAACCCCTTCGTGATTCAGGAGACCGTCCCGTTCGAGAACCTGGACGGCTTCATCCGCGTGTCCGCGGAGTCCGAGGCGGACCACGACTTCACCATGTCGTGGGTGGACTGCCTGGCGCGCGGGCGCAAGCTGGGGCGCGGCCTGTTCTACCGGGGCAACTTCGCGCCCACGCAGTTCGAGCGGCTGCCCCTGTCGAAGAGCCACCTGTCGCATGGCAGCGGGCTCGCGGTGCCCATCGACCTGCCGGGCTTCTGCCTCAACCGGCTGTCGGTGTCCGCGTTCAACTTCCTGTACTACCACCGGGAGCGGATGAAGCCGTCTCCCCGGCTCGTGCACTACGATCCGTTCTTCTACCCGCTCGACAGCGTGTACGGCTGGAACCGCATCTACGGCCGCCGGGGCTTCCTCCAGTTCCAGTGCGTGGTGCCCCACGCCACCGCGCGCGACGCGCTGCGGGAGCTGCTGGAGCGCAGCGCCCGGGGTGGGCTGCCCAGCTTCCTGTCCGTGCTCAAGACATTCGGCGACCTGCCGTCGCCCGGGTGGCTGTCCTTCCCGCGCCCCGGCTACACGCTGGCCCTGGACTTCGCCAACCAGGGTGAGAAGACGTGGAAGCTGGTGGAGTCGCTGGACCGCGTGACGCGCGAGGCGGGCGGGGCGGTGTACCCGGCCAAGGACGCGCGCATGAGTCCGGAGAGCTTCGCCGCGTACTTCCCCAAGCGCGAGCAGTTCTCCGCGTACGTCGATCCCGCGTTCTCGTCCTCCTTCTGGCGCCGGGTGAACCCGGTGTCCTTGCCCTTGCCCTCGCTGGAAGACCGTCAGGTCGCCATCCCATGAAGAAAGTCATTGTCCTCGGCGCCACGAGCGCCATTGCCCAGGCCACGGTGCGGCTGCTCTCCGCGCGCGGGGCGTCGCTGTACCTGGTGGGCCGCAACGCCGCGAACCTGGAGGCGGTGGCCAAGGACGCGGCCACGCGCGGCGCGCAGAAGGTGGAGTTCCGCGCGCTGGATTTGAACGACTGCGAAGCGCACGCGAGCCTCGTGGAGAGAGCGTGGCAGGCCCTGGG
This sequence comes from Corallococcus sp. AB018, assembly GCF_003986945.1. Classification (NCBI taxonomy): domain Bacteria; kingdom Pseudomonadati; phylum Myxococcota; class Myxococcia; order Myxococcales; family Myxococcaceae; genus Corallococcus; species Corallococcus sp. AB018. Next base: position 23,975 of record NZ_RAWR01000028.1, read on the forward strand.
CGGACTGGACGGGGTCGTGCTGGCGCATGGCGTGCTGGGAGACCAGGAGGAGAGCCAGCGCTCGTGGGCGGCGGCGGAGCTGGTGCTGCGCACGAACTTCCTCTCCGCCGCGTCGCTGCTGACGGAGCTGGCCAACCGCTTCGAGGCGCAGAAGGCCGGCACGCTGGTGGTGATTTCGTCGGTGGCGGGAGACCGTGGCCGGCAGAGCAACTACGTGTACGGCGCGTCCAAGGGCGCGCTGACCGTGTTCCTCCAGGGCCTGCGCAACCGGCTGGCGAAGTCCGGCGTGGCGGTGGTGACGGTGAAGCCCGGCTTCGTGGACACGCCGATGACGGCCCACGTGCCGAAGAACAAGCTCTTCGCGTCGCCGGAGCAGGTGGCTCGCGGCCTCTTGAAGGCCGCGGACGGGCGCAAGAACGAGGTCTACGTGCCCGGCTTCTGGGCGCTCATCATGCTCATCATCAAGAGCATCCCGGAGCCTGTGTTCAAGCGGCTGAAGCTCTAGGCTTCCGCTGTTGCCCGCGCGGGCAGCCGGTGGAGCGGGGCGCAGTGGGGCGCGTGCGTCTGGAGGAACTGGCGCATCCGCTCCGCGCGTTCCGGGTCGTTCCGCTGGATGGCCGCGACCCGGAGTGCCCAGGCGCAGAGCAGGCGGACCACGATGAGAGGAGACTCCTCCTGGTGGTGCTCCAGCAGCCGCAGGCCCTCCGGCGTTGATTGGCCCGTGACGACTTCCGCGGAGTGGATGAGGACGTCGTAGAAGACGCGGCCCAGCTTGGCTCCGGGAACGGCGGGGTTGATGTCGGCCAGGGCGAGGGCCTCGCGGGCGAGCCTCAGGGTCTGCTCAGGGTCGTCCTTGCAGATCAGCTGGAGGAGCGCGTCACTGCCCCGCTCCATGGCCTGGAGCAGGGGCGCCTTGCTCCGCCAGTCCACCGCGTTCAATTCGTGGCGGGCCAGGACGTCCTGCCCGTAGAGGATCCTCCCCAGGGCCCGTCTCTGCGCCCGGAAGACGTCCACATCGGGGAAAGGGCTGCTCGGAGGAAGGAGCTCATCCGTGAGCCGGAACCAGGCCTCCACGTCCGGGTGCTGGAGTGCCTCGGCTTCCCTCCTGCGCGCCTTGCGGACCTGGTACTGCCGCCAAGCCAAGCTCCCGCCCACGAGCACGAAGAAGAGGATGAGGAAGGGGAGCAACTGCTGGCTCAGCCCTGGAGGAACCTGGGGCTTGGGGGTGGGCCATTCGCCGTTTCCGGTGATGGGCGAGGGATTGGAGAAAAAGGCATGGAAGCCGTACCAGAGCGGCAGCAGGACGGCCCAGATGAGCAGGAGCTTCCGGAACGGATGGCGACCCAGCCATCCCAGGACGGGCACCTTGCGGAGCTGCTTATCGGCGACTCCGCGGAGATAGCGATTGTTTTCTTCGCGCGACATGTGCGCACCGTAACCCTTTCCACTCCGTGCCTGAAAGACAGACACGGAGTGGAGGTTGTCTTCAACTGCCGGTGGCGTCGTTGGACGTAACGGCGGCCAGGGCGGAGCGCAGGTGCTCGACGACAGGGCCGAGGTGCGGGTCCTGCATCAGCTCGTGGTGGCCACCGGGGACGTCGTGCACTTTCAGTTCGCCTCGCACCAGGGGCTCCCAGCCGCGGTGACGCGGAATCCCAGCGGCGACGGTGCTGGCGCTGAGCAGCAGGGCGGGGCTGTCGTACGGCTGGGGGACGTACTTCTCGTGGGCGAAGAGGTTGGCCCGGAAGACGTTGAAGAGGGCACGCAGTTGGGCCGGGCCGGACTGCGCGTCGAGGATGCGCGACCGGAGTCCTTCCTGCAGCAGGTGGCCCAGCATCACGTCGTCGCCCTGTGCCAGGGCTTCGTCCGAAACGGAGAGCTCCTGGCCGAATGCGGTGGCGGTGGCATGGGCGAAAGCGAGCCGCGCGCGCGTCTCGGAGTCGAGGTCCGTCTCCGTCTGCTCGGGCTTCGTCCGGCCGTGGACGTGGGCATCGATGAGGGCGAGCAGGTCCACGGCTTCACCGGCCTCGCGCAGGCGACGGGCCATCTCGTAGGCGATGACGCCGCCGAGAGACCAGCCTCCCAGTTGGTAGGGGCCGTGAGGCTGCACCGTGCGGATGGCTTCGATGTAGAGGGTGGCCATCTCCTCGATGGACTCGGCGACGGGCCGTCCGTCGAGGCCCCGCGACTGGAGGCCGTAGACGGGCAATGAGGGCCCCAGACGGCGCGCCAGTTCCGAGTACGCGAGGACGTTGCCGCCGCCCGGGTGGACAAGGAAGAGCGGCCGCTGGCCGGGCTCGCCGCGCTCCAGTGGGACGAGGGGCGTCCAGTCCTGTGAGTCGTCGCGGAGCACCTGGGCGAGCTGCTCGATGGTGGGCTGCTGGAAGAGGACGGAGAGGGGAATCGACTGGCCGAGACGCTCGCGCACGGCGGCGACCATGCGCACGGCGAGCAGGGAGTGGCCGCCCAACTCGAAGAAGCTGGAGCGGACGCCGACGGAGCGGACGCCGAGGACGTCCTCCCAGATGCGAGCGAGCTGCATTTCGAGCGCGTCGCGGGGAGCGACGAAGTCCCGGGCCGCGACGTCGTGGGCGTCGGGCTCGGGCAGGGCCTTGCGGTCCACCTTGCCGTTGGCGTTGAGGGGCAGGGCGCCCAGCACGACGAGCGCGGAGGGGACCATGTACTCGGGCAGCCGCTGCTTGAGGCCCACCTTGAGGGTGTCCGCGTCCAGCGGGTGGCCTTCGCGAGCAGTGACGTAACCGATGAGGCGCTTGTCCGCGTCCGTGCCCCGAGCCACGACGATGGCCTCGTTGACGCCAGTGGCGGAGCGCAGGGCTGCTTCGACTTCGCCCAACTCGATGCGGAAGCCCCGCACCTTCACCTGGAAGTCGACGCGGCCCAGGAAGTCGATGGTGCCGTCCTCCGTCCAACGGGCCTGGTCGCCCGTGCGGTAGAGGCGCTCGCCCGAAGTGGACGCGAAGGGATGGGGGACGAAGCGTTCCGCGGTCAGCTCGGGACGATTCAGGTAGCCCCAGGACAGGCCATGGCCGCCCACGTACACCTCACCGGCGACGCCTACGGGCACCGGGTGCAGGTGCGCGTCGAGCACGTAGACGGTGGAGTTGGAGAGGGGCCGGCCAATGGGGATGGCGCCTTCCACGCGCGTGCCGTGCTGCATGGAGAAGGTGGTGGAGAAGGTGGTGTTCTCCGTGGGGCCGTAGCCGTTGATGAACGTCGCACCTTCCGAAAGACGCGCGAGGTGTTCGCGCACTCGGGCGGCAGGCAGCACATCGCCACCGGCGAGGACCTGGCGCACGCCCGCGAGCGCTTCGCCCTGGTGCAGGGCCATCTGCTCGAAGAGGGCGGCGGTGAGCCACAGGGACGTCACGCGGTGGTGGCGCAGCTGGGCGGCCAGCTCCTCCAGGGAGAGGGAATGCGGCGGAGCGAGGACGAGCTTCGCGCCGTGCAGCAGCGCGCCCCAGACTTCGAGCGTGGACGCATCGAAGGCCACGGGTGCGAACTGGAGCCAGACTTCGTCGGGCCCGAAGCGCATGAAGGTGCTGCCGAGCACCAAGCGGGTGATGCCCCGGTGCGGTACACAGACGCCCTTGGGACGCCCCGTGGAGCCCGAGGTGAACATGACGTAGGCGAGAGACTCGCCATCCACGGAGACGTCGGGCGCATGCATGGGCCGCGAAGCGATCTCCGCGGACTGGGCATCCATCCAGACGCGAGCGCCGGTGGCGGGGAGCAACGAAGCGAAGGGCTGGTGAGTGACCACCACTCCGACGTCCGCGTCCTCCAGCAGCATCGCGATGCGTTCCACGGGGGCATTGCGGTCCACGGGGACGAAGGCCGCGCCCACCTTGAGGATGGCGAGGAGCGCGGTCACCAACTCGAAGGAGCGCTCGACGGCAAGGCCCACACGCGCACCCGGGACGATGCCCAGGGCACGCAGGTGCCACGCCAGTTGGTTCGCGCGCTCGTCCAGTTGGGCGTACGTCAGCGAATCATCCCCCAGCACGAGGGCGACAGCGTGAGGCGTGCTCTGGGCCTGCCGGGCGAAGTGGACGTGGACCGGAATCTCCGTCGGGCTGGTGACGCCCGTGTCGTTCCACTCCACAAGGACGCGCTGGCGCTCGTCGTTGGAGAGGAGCGGCAGGTGGGCCATGGGCTGCTCGGGCTTCGCGGCCACGGCCTCCAGCAGCGTGCGCAGGTGGCGGGCCATCCGCTCCATCGTGCTCCGCTCGAAGAGGGCGGTGCTGTACTCCAGCGTGCCTCGCAGTCCTTCGGACGTCTCCGTGAAGAAGACGCTCACGTCGAACTTCGAAGTCGACTGGGTGGCTTCCAGTCCGCGGAGACGGAGCTCTGGCAGACGCACGTCCTCCGTGGGCACGTTCTGGAGCGCGAGCAGCGTCTGGAAGAGAGGCGTGTGGCTGAGGCTGCGCGTCGGCTGCAGGATCTCCACCAGCTTTTCGAACGGCACCTCCTGGTGCTCGTACGCGTCCAGCACCGTGGCGCGCACCTGCTGGAGCAGCGCCTGGAAGGACTGGCCCTCGTCCACCTTCGCGCGCAGGACGAGCGTGTTGACGAAGAAGCCAATGAGCCCCTCCGTCTCCGCACGCGTGCGGCCGGCAATGGGCGAGCCCACGCTGATGTCCTGCTGGCCCGTGTAGCGCGACAGCAGGCCCTGCCATGCCGCGAGCAGCACCATGAAGAGCGAACCGCCTTCACGGTGGCCCAGGCTCCGCAGGGCTTCCGTCAACTCACGCGACAGAGTGAAGCCGAGGGTTGCACCCGAAGTGCTCCGGACCGCAGGACGCGGCCGGTCCGTGGGCAGCTCCAGCACGGCCGGAGCGCCGGAGAGCTTCCCCTCCCAGTAGGCCATTTCCTGCCGCAGCGTCTCACCCGAAAGCGTGCGGCGCTGCCAGTCCGCGTAGTCCGCGTATTGCACGGGAAGGGCCGGAAGGGGCGACGGCTGTCCCGCGGAGAAGGCCGCGTAGAGGGCAGTGACTTCACGCACGAGCACACCCAGCGACCAGCCGTCGGAGACGATGTGGTGCAGGGTGACGACGAGGACGTGCTTACGCTCGGAAAGCTTGAAGAGCAGTGTGCGGACGAGCGGACCGGTGTGCAGGTCGAAGGGCCGGCGCATCTCCTGTTCCACCTGGAACCGCGCTTCGGGCTCGCGCTGCGCCTCCGGCACATCCGAGAGGTCCACGAGCCCCAGGGGCACCGGACTGTCGGGGTGGATGCGCTGGACCGGTTCCCCGTCCACCTGGGTGAAGGTGGTGCGCAGGGCGTCGTGTCGGCGCACCACTTCCTGCAGGGCACGTTCCAGCACCTCCGTGCGGAGGTGGCCTTCCAGTCGGACGGCGACGGGCACGTTGTAGAGGGGGCTGCCCGGTTCGAGCTGATCAATGAGCCACAGCCGCTGCTGAGCGAAGGACAGCGGCAGCGGACCGTCATGCGAAACGCGGGTGAGCGGCGCGGTGCTCGTGCGGGTGAGTCCGGAGAGACGAACCGCGAGCGCCTCCACGGTGGGGGACTCGAAGAGCGCGCGCAGGGGCAGTTCCACGCTGAGCTCCGCGCGCACGCGCGACACCACCTGGGTGGCCAGCAGCGAGTGCCCACCCAGCGCGAAGAAGGAATCCTTCACGCCCACCTGGGGCAGGCGCAGGACTTCCGCCCAGATGGAGGCCAGCTTCGCTTCGACTTCGGTGCGAGGCGCTTCGTAGGTATTGCCGGACTGGGGCGCCTCCGGCTCCGGCAGGGCCTTGCGGTCCACCTTGCCGTTGGAGTTGAGGGGCAGGGCCTCCATCACCACGAAGGTGGAGGGCACCATGTACTCGGGGAGGCCCTGACGCAGATGGGCCTTGAGGGCTTCCACCTCCAGCGACGCATTCACCTTGGGCGTGACGTAGGCGACCAGCCGCTTGTCGGCGGCCTCACCCTTCGCGACGACGACGGCGTCCTTGAGTCCTGGAGTGCGACGGAGAGCGGCTTCGATTTCGCCCAACTCGATGCGGAAGCCACGCACCTTCACCTGGAAGTCGATGCGGCCGAGGTACTCCAGGCGCCCGTCGAGGCGGTAACGGACGCGGTCGCCCGTGCGGTACATGCGGCCGCCGGGAGGGCCGTAAGGCTCGGGGACGAAGCGCTCCGCGGTGAGTTCCGGACGCAGCAGGTAGCCACGCGCCTGTCCTTCACCCGCGAGGTACAGCTCACCTGCGACACCCACGGGCACCGGCTGCAATGAGGCGTCCAGCACATAGGCGCGCGTCGCGGGCAGGGGCCTGCCGATGAGGGGCACCTCGTCCCGACCGACGAGGGAGGCGGTGGAGTAGGTGGTGTCCTCGGAAGGCCCGTAGAGGTTGAAGAGCTTCTGCACCGTGGGGACGGCGTAGACCTGCTTCGCCAACGTCTCCGGCAGGGCCTCACCGGCGAGGTTGATGACACGCACGGAGGGCGGCACCGCACCCAGGCGCAGCAGTTGCGCCATGGCGGAGGGCACGGTGTTGACGAGGGTGACGTGAGAGGCCGTAGGCAGCTCCGCCAGGTGCAAGGCGTTGCGGGCCACGACCACCGCACCACCACTGGAGAGCGGCGCGAAGAGTTCGAAGACGGAGAGGTCGAAGTTGAGGCTCGTCGCGGCGAGGGTGCCCTTCAACTCCTCCGGCGAGAAGGTCTCCAGGGCCCAGTGGAGGAAGGAGACAGCGTTGCCATGGGAGATGGCGACGCCCTTGGGACGGCCGGTACTGCCGGAGGTGTAGATGAGGTAGGCGAGGTGTCCGGCGTGGATGTCCACGAGCGGAGACGTCGTCGGCTGCTTCGCCAGCTCCACGTCCGAGTCGAGGCACACCGGCGTGGCGCTGGTTTCAGGCAGCGCCGAGAGCAGATGGGAGTGCGCCACGAGCGCAGGACCCTGCGCATCCTCGAGCAGCCAGCCCAGGCGCTCACGCGGGTAGCTGGGGTCCAGCGGCACGTAGGCACCACCGGCCTTGAGGATGCCGAGAGCGCCGATGACGAGGTCCTCGGTGCGCTCGACGCACAGGCCGACGCGGACTTCGGGCCCGACGCCAAGTCCGCGCAGACGGTGCGCGAGCTGGTTCGCCTTCGCGTCCAGCTCCCGGTACGTCAGCTGCCGCTCGGGCGTGATGACGGCGAGCGCATCCGGCGTGCGGCGCACCTGGGCCTCCACCATCGCTGGGATGCTGGACTCCTGCGGCACCTGCGATGCGGGGGGATTCCAATCGACGAGGATCTGTTTGCGCTCGGAGTCAGTGAGCAGAGGCAGGTCACCCAGTCGGGTGTCCGGCTTCTTCGCGATGGCCTCCAGCAACACGCCGAAGTGCCCAGCCATGCGCTGGATGGTCTCGGCGTCGAACAGGTCTGTCGCGTACTCCAGCGTGCCGACGAATCCGTCCCGGCCTTCACGCAGACCCAGGGAGAGATCGAACTTCGCGAAGTGGGCGTCCAGCGGCAGGGCCTGGAAGGACAAGCCCGGCAGGCGCAGCGCCTCATTCGGTGTGTTCTGCAGGACGAACATGGCCTGGAAGAGCGGACTGCGGCTCAGGTCGCGTGTGGGCTGCACGGCTTCCACCAGCTTCTCGAACGGCAGGTGCTGATGTTCGAAGGCCGCGAAGGTCGTGCCTCGCACTTGAGTCAGCAGTTCACGGAACGTTGCACGCGAATCCAACTGGGCGCGCAGGACGAGCGTGTTGATGAAGAAGCCAATCAGGCCTTCGGTCTCCGCCTGTGTGCGGCCGGCGATGGGCGTGCCCACGCTGACGTCATCCTGTGCGGAGTAGCGCGACAGGAGCACCTGGAACGCCGCCAGCAACGTCATGAACGGCGTGGCACCTTCCCGTTGTGCCAAGGCCTTGAGCGCGTGAGAGATCTCCGAGGGGATGCGCACGTCCACCGTTGCGCCCCGGTGGGACTGCACGGGCGGCCGCGGGCGGTCCGTGGGCAACTCCAACGCCGCGGGTGCTCCGGAGAGCTGCTGCTTCCAGTAGTGGATCTGCGCGTCCAGTGCCTCGCCCTGGAGCCAGTTCCGCTGCCAGGCGGCGAAGTCCGCGTACTGCACGGACAGCGGCGCGAAAGCCGGCGTGCTGCTCGTGGAGAAGGCCTCGTAGAAGGCCACCATCTCCCGGACGAGGACGCCCATGGACCAGCCGTCGGAGACGATGTGGTGCATCGTCACGAGCAACAGATGTGAGTCCTCGGTCAGCCGCACCAACGTGCTGCGCAGCAGCGGTCCCCTGGCGAGGTCGAACGGCTTCCGCGCTTCCGCGTTGGCCAGCCTGCGCGCCTCGTCTTCCCGCAGCGTCTCAGGCCGGGTTGAGAGCTCCACGAGCGGCAGTGTCCAACCACTGGGCGCGTGGACCGTCTGGATGGGCTGATCCTGGTGCTCGTGGAAGGTGGTGCGCAGGGCGTCGTGACGGGCGACGAGCGCCTCGAAGGCACGGCGCAGGGCCTCGACGTCCAAGTGCCCCGAGAGCTGGAGGGCAGTAGGGATGTTGTACGACGCGTCGCCGGGCTGGAGCTGATCCAACAGCCATAGCCGTTGCTGAGCGAAGGACAGCGGCAGCGGACCGTCATGCGAGACGCGGGTGAGCTTCGGAGCCTGGGAGGTGGCGCTTCCGTGCAGCCGCCCGGCGAGCGCCTCCACGGTGGGGGACTCGAAGAGCGCGCGCAGGGGGAGTTCCACGTTGAACTCCGCGCGGACGCGCGACACCACCTGGGTGGCCAGCAGTGAATGCCCGCCCAGCTCGAAGAAGGAGTCCTTCACGCCCACCTGGGGCAGACGCAGGACTTCCGCCCAGATGGAGGCCAGCTTCGCTTCGACTTCCGTGCGAGGCGCTTCGTAGGTGTTGCCGGACTGGGGCGCCTCCGGCTCCGGCAGGGCCTTGCGGTCCACCTTGCCGTTGGAGTTGAGGGGCAGGGCGTCCATCACCACGAAGGTGGAGGGCACCATGTACTCGGGGAGGCCCTGACGCAGATGGGCCTTGAGGGCCTCCACTTCCAGGGAGGTCTCAGCCTTGGGCGTGACGTAGGCGACGAGGCGCTTGTCGGCGGCCTCACCCTTGGCGACGACGACGGCGTCCTTGAGACCTGGAGCGCGACGAAGGGCTGCTTCGATTTCGCCCAACTCGATGCGGAAGCCGCGCACCTTCACCTGGAAGTCGATGCGGCCGAGGTACTCCAGGCGCCCGTCGAGGCGGTAACGGACGCGGTCGCCCGTGCGGTACATGCGGCCGCCGGGAGGCCCGAAGAGCTCGGGGACGAAGCGCTCCGCGGTGAGCTCCGGGCGCAGCAGGTAGCCGCGCGCCTGGCCTTCACCCGCGAGGTACAGCTCACCTGCGACACCCACGGGCACCGGCTGGAGAGACGCGTCCAACACGTAGGCACGCGTCGCGGGCAGGGGCCTGCCGATGAGGGGCACCTCGTCCCGACCGACGAGGGAGGCGGTGGAGTAGGTGGTGTCCTCGGAAGGCCCGTAGAGGTTGAAGAGCTTCTGCACCGTGGGGACGGCGTAGACCTGCTTCGCCAACGTCTCCGGCAGGGCCTCACCGGCGAGGTTGATGACACGCACGGAGGGCGGCACCGCACCTAGGCGCAGCAGCTGCGCCATGGCGGAGGGCACGGTGTTGACGAGGGTGACGTGGGACGCGGTGGGCAGCTCCGCCAGGTGGAGTGCGTTGCGTGCCACGACCACCGCACCACCACTGGAGAGCGGCGCGAAGAGCTCGAAGACGGAGAGGTCGAAGTTGAGGCTCGTCGCGGCGAGGGTGCCCTTCAACTCCTCCGGCGAGAAGGTCTCCAAGGCCCAGTGGAGGAAGGAGACGGCGTTGCCATGGGAGATGGCGACGCCCTTGGGACGGCCTGTGCTGCCGGAGGTGTAGATGAGGTAGGCGAGGTGTCCGGCGTGGATGTCCACGAGCGGAGACGTCGTCGGCTGCTTCGCCAGCTCCACGTCCGAGTCGAGGCACACCGGCTTGGCGCTGGTTTCAGGCAGCGCCGAGAGCAGATGGGAGTGCGCCACGAGCGCAGGACCCTGCGCATCCTCGAGCAGCCAGCCCAGGCGCTCACGCGGGTAGCTGGGGTCCAGCGGCACGTAGGCACCACCGGCCTTGAGGATGCCGAGAGCGCCGATGACGAGGTCCTCGGTGCGCTCGACGCACAGGCCGACGCGGACTTCGGGCCCGACGCCAAGTCCGCGCAGACGGTGCGCGAGCTGGTTCGCCTTCGCGTCCAGCTCCCGGTACGTCAGCTGCCGCTCGGGCGTAATGACGGCGAGCGCATCCGGCGTGCGGCGCACCTGGGCCTCCACCATCGCTGGGATGCTGGACTCCTGCGGCACCTGCGATGCGGGGGGATTCCAATCGACGAGGATCTGTTTGCGCTCGGAGTCAGTGAGCAGCGGCAGGTCACCCAATCGGGTGTCCGGCTTCGTCGCGAGGGCCTCCAGCAACACCTCGAAGTGTCCAGCCAGACGCTGGATGGTCGCCACGTCGAACAGGTCGGTCGCGAAGTCGAATGAACCGACGAATCCGTCCCGGCCTTCACGCAGACCCAGGGAGAGGTCGAACTTGGCGAAGTGTGATTCCAGCGGCAGGGCCTGGAAGGACAAGCCCGGCAGGCGCAGCGCCTCGGTGGGCGTGTTCTGCAGGACGAACATGGCCTGGAACAGCGGGCTGCGGCTCAGGTCGCGCGTGGGCTGCACGGCCTCCACGAGCTTCTCGAACGGCAGGTGCTGATGGTCGTAGGCCGCGAGTGTCGTGTCTCGCACCTGGGCCAGCAGTTCACGGAACGTCGCCCGAGGATTCAGCTGGGCTCTCAGGACGAGCGTGTTGATGAAGAAGCCGATGAGGCCTTCGGTCTCCGCCTGGGTGCGGCCGGCAATGGGTGAACCCACGCTGACATCGTCTTGCGCGGAGTAGCGCGACAGCAGCACCTGGAACGCCGCCAGCAACGTCATGAACGGCGTGGCGCCTTCCCTCTGCGAGAGCGCCTTGAGGGCATCCGCGATGTGCTTGGGAATGCGCACTTCCACCGAGTCACCCCGGTGCGACTGCACGGGCGGGCGCGGGTGGTCCGTGGGCAGCTCCAACGCAGCGGGTGCTCCGGAGAGCTGCTGCTTCCAGTATTGGATCTGCGCGTCCAGTGCCTCGCCCTGGAGCCAGTTCCGCTGCCACGCCGCGAAGTCCGCGTACTGCACGGGCAGCGGCGGGAGCGAGGGCGACTGGCCCGTGGAGAATGCCGCGTAAAAGGTCGCCACTTCCCGGACGAGGACCCCCATGGACCAGCCGTCGGAGACGATGTGGTGCATCGTCACGAGCAACAGGTGTGAGTCCTGTCCCAGCCGCACCAGCGTGCTGCGCAGCAGTGGTCCCCTGGCGAGGCCGAACGGCTTCCGTGCTTCCTCGTTGGCCATCCGCCGCGCCTCTTCTTCCCGGAGTGCTTCAGGCCGGGCGGAGAGGTCCACGAGCGGCAGAGTCCAACCGCCGGGAGCGTGGATGTTCTGGATGGGCTGGTCCTGGTGCTCGTGGAAGGTGGTGCGCAGGGCCTCGTGGCGCTGGATGAGCGCTTCGAAGGCACGGCGCAGGGCTTCCACGTCCAACTGCCCAGAGAGCTGGAGCGCGGTGGGGATGTTGTACGACGCGTCTCCAGGCTGGAGCTGATCCAACAGCCACAGCCGCTGCTGCGCGAAGGACAACGGCCGCGGGCCGTCCGCGTGCGTCTGGGTGGGCGCGGGCAGGTGGAGGTTCGGCGTGGCCGTCTGGAGCCGCTCCGCGAGCGCGGCCACGGTGGGCGCTTCGAAGAGGGCCCGCAGCGGCAGTTCCACGCGGAACGTGGCGCGCACGCGCGAGACGAGCTGGGTCGCCAGCAGCGAATGACCGCCGAGCGCGAAGAAGTCGTCGTGGACGCCCACGCGCTCCACACGCAGCACCTGAATGAAGAGGGCCGCGAGCTGCTCCTCGGTGGCGGTGCGCGGCGCGACGTAGGTGGACCCGAGCGCCGTGCCCTGGGGCGCGGGCAGTGCCTTGCGGTCCACCTTTCCGTTGGTGTTGAGCGGCAGGGCCTCCAGCACGAGGAACGCGGACGGCACCATGTACTCGGGCAGGTTCTGCTTGAGGAAGGTGCGCAGCTCGGTGGAGTCCAGGGACTCTCCCGCCTCGGGGACAAGATAGGCGACGAGCCGCTTGTCTCCGGGCACGTCCTCGCGGGCGAGGACGACGGCTTGATGCACGGCGGGATGTCCCAGCAGGCGGGACTCGATTTCACCCAGCTCGATGCGGAAGCCGCGGATCTTCACCTGGAAGTCAGCGCGGCCCAGGTAGTCGAGCATCCCGTCCGCACGCCAGCGCACCACGTCGCCCGTGCGGTAGAGGCGTGCACCGGGCGTGGAGGAGAAGGCATCCGGGATGAAGCGGTCCGCCGTCAGCTCCGGCCGGTTGAGGTAGCCGCGCGCGACGCCCTCACCACCGATGAAGAGCTCACCCGCGACGCCCACGGGCACGGGGCGCAGCGTGCGGTCCAGCACGTAGACGCGGACGTTGGGCAGGGGCCTGCCGATGGTGGGAGAGGGGGAAGCGTCGAAGGCGCAGGCGGTGGCGTCGACGGTGCACTCGGTGGGGCCGTAGACGTTGAAGACGCGAGGGCGCGGGGCCTGGGCGAGGTGGCGCCAGGTGGCGGGGTCCACGGCTTCACCCCCCACGAGGACGCGGTGGGGGATGGCCCTGCGCTCCAGCAGGCCTTCATCCACCAGCAGGCGCAGGTGCGCGGGAGAGCAGTCGAGGACGTCGAGGGCGTCCTGGGCAATCCGGTTGACGAGCTCGCCGACGTCGGCGCGTGCCTCGTCGGGGACGATGCAGAGGGTGTGGCCGTCGAGCACCTGGATGAGCTGTTTGACGGAGGCATCGAAGGAGAGCGGAGCGTTGACGCTGACGCGCTCCCCGGGCTGGGCGTCCGCGTGCACGGTGGCGGCGAGGGCGACGCGAAGATTGAGCACGGAGCGGTGCTGAATCATCACGCCCTTGGGGCGGCCGGTGCTGCCGGAGGTGTAGATGATGTACGCCAGATGCTCCGGCGTGACCGACGTCACCGGCGAGTCCTGGGACTCAAGAGCGAAGTCCGCGGAGTCGGAGTCCAGGCAGAGGGTGTGCGCGGAGTGCGGAGGAAGAGAGTCGCGCAGGCGCTGCTGGGTGAGGACGACGGGAGCGCCGGTGTCCTGGAGGACGTGGGCGAGCCAGTCGCGCGGGTAGCTGGGGTCGATGGGGACGTAGGCGCCACCGGCCTTGAGAGTGCCGAGGATGCCGACGAGGGCCTCCACGGAGCGCTCCACGCAGAGCACGACGCGCACGTCGGGGCCGACGCCCAGCTTCACCATCCGGTGCGCGAGCTGATTGGCGCGCGTGTCCAGCTCACGGAAGGTGAGCTGCTCCTCGCGGCAGATGACGGCCAGCGCGTCGGGCGTGCGAAGGGCCTGGGCGCTGAAGGCGTCATGGAGGCAGAGGTCGCGAGGGAACTCGGCGCTGGGGCCATTCCAGTCCACGAGGAGCCGCTGCCGCTCTGGCGCGGTGAGCAGGGGCAGGCCCGCGAGCGTCGCGTCCGGCTGGGCGGCGATGGCCTCCAGCAGCACGCCCAGGTGTCCGGACATTCGCTGGACCGTCGAAACATCGAAGAGGTCCGTCGCGTACGTCAGCAGCCCGACGAAGCCCTGGGGTGACTCGCCGAGGGTGAGCGTGAGGTCGAACTTGGAGGACCGGGTGTCCACCGGGACGCTCTGGAAGGACAGCCCGGACACGCGGAGCGCTTCGGTGGGCGTGTTCTGCAGGGAGAACATCGCCTGGAAGAGCGCGCTGCGGCTCAGGTCTCGCGAGGGCTGGAGGACCTCCACCAGCTTCTCGAAGGGCAGGTGCTGGTGCTCATAGGCCGCGAGCGTCGTGCGGCGCACCTGCGCGAGGAACTCACGGAAGGTCGCCTGCGGCTGCACGTGGGCGCGCAGCACGAGCGTGTTGACGAAGAAGCCGATGAGGCCCTCGGTCTCCGCCTGGGTGCGGCCCGCGATGGGCGTACCCACGCTGATGTCGTCCTGCGTGGAGTAGCGCGACAGGAGCAGCTGCCAGGCCGCGAGCAGCAGCATGAAGGGCGTGGCGCCTTCATCCTGGGCCAGGGCCTTCAAGGACTGGGAGACCTCCAACGGGATGCGCACGTCCACCGTGGCGCCTCGGCGTGACTGCACCGGCGGACGCGGGCGGTCCGTGGGCAGGTCCAGCGCGGAAGGTGCCCCCCCGAGCTGCTTCTTCCAGTAGCCCAGCTGCGCGTCCAGGGCCTCACCCTGGAGCCAGCCTCGCTGCCACATCGAGAAGTCCGCGTACTGCACGGGCAGCGGCGGGAGCGAGGGCCACTGGCCCGCGACGAAGGCTTCGTAGAAGGCCGCCACTTCCCGGACGAGCACGCCCATGGACCAGCCGTCGGAGACGATGTGGTGCATCGTCACCAGCAACAGGTGCGAATCCTGTCCCAGCCGCACCAGCGTGCTGCGCAGCAACGGGCCCGTGGAGAGGTTGAAGGCACGCCGGGCTTCCGTGGCCGCCGCGCGCTGGGCCTCCTCCTCCCGCTGCGTCTCAGGCAGGGACGTCAGGTCGATGAGGGGCAGCTCCCAGCTGGAGGGCTCCTGGATGCATTGCGACGGCTCCTCCTGCGACGTGGAGAGCGTGGTGCGCAGCGATTCGTGGCGCTCCACCAGCGCTTCGAAGGCGCGGCGCAACGACTCCAGGTCCACCGGGCCCGTCAGTCGCAGGGCGGTGGGGATGTTGTACGAGATGTCTCCCGGCTGGAGCTGATCCAGTAGCCACAGGCGCTGCTGCGCGAAGGACAGCGGAATGGCGCCTTCTCGTGGCATGGGCCGCAGCGGCGGTGCGCGGAGCCCGGTGGTCTGGGCCTCCTCGAGCTTCGGCGCGAGGCGTTCGACGGTGGGCGCCTCGAAGAGGGCCCGCAGCGGCAGCTCCACACGGAAGGTGGAGCGCACGCGCGAGACGAGCTGGGTGGCCAACAGCGAGTGGCCTCCCATGGCGAAGAAGTCGTCCCGCACGCCGATGCGCTCCACGCGGAGGACCTCGGCGAAGAGGGTGGCCAGCTGCTCCTCGGTGGCGGTGCGCGGCGCGACGAAGACGGTGCTCCGAGGCGTGTTCCCCGGCTCCGGCAGGGCCTTGCGGTCCACCTTGCCGTTGGCGTTGATGGGCAGCGCGTCCAGCACCATGAAGGCAGACGGCACCATGTACTCGGGCAGCCGCTGCTTGAGGCCTGCCCGGAGCGTGTCCGGGGTCGGCGCATGGCCCGCGCGCGCGGTGACGTAGCCGATGAGGCGCTTGTCCGCGCCGGTGCCCCGCGCCACGACGACCGCTTCGTTGACGCTGGCGGCGGAGCGCAGCGCGGTCTCGATTTCGCCCAGCTCGATGCGGAAGCCACGTACCTTCACCTGGAGGTCGACACGGCCCAGGAAGTCGAGCGTGCCGTCCTCCCTCCAGCGGGCCTGGTCTCCCGTGCGGTAGAGGCGCTCGCCCGGACTGGAGGCGAAGGGGTGGGGGATGAAGCGCTCCGCGGTCAGGTCCGGGCGGTGCAGGTAGCCCCAGGCCAGACCCTGGCCGCCGACGTACACCTCGCCGGCAATGCCCACGGGCACCGGGTGCAGGTTCGCGTCGAACACGTAGACCGTGGAGTTGGAGGGCGGCCGGCCGACGGGGATGGCTCCTTCCACGTGCGAGCCATGCCCCATGGCGAAGGTGGTGGCGAGGGTGGTGCTCTCCGTGGGGCCGTAGGCGTTGTGGAAGCTGGCGCCTTCGGGGATGCGGGCCAGGTGCTCGCGCACGCGGTCCGCGGGCAGCACGTCGCCACCGGAGAGAATCTGGCGCACGCCCGCGAGCGCTTCACCCTGGTGCAGGGCCATCTGCTCGAAGAGCGCGGTCGTCAGGAACAGCGTCGTCACACCATGGTGGCGCAACAGCGCGGCCAGCTCCTCCAACGACAGCGAGTGGGGCGGAGCGAGGACGAGCTTCGAACCATTCAGCAGCGCGCCCCAGATTTCGAGCGTGGAGGCGTCGAAGGCGATGGGGGCGACATGCAGCCAGACCTCGTCCGCGCCGAAGCGCATGAAGGTGCTGCCGACCACCATTCGCGTGATGCCCCGGTGCGGAATGCAGACGCCCTTGGGACGGCCGGTGCTCCCGGAGGTGAACATCACATAGGCCATGGCCTCGCCGTCCACGCGGACGTCAGGGACGTGGGTGGGCCGCGTGGCGATGACGTCTCGCTGCGCATCCAGCCAGACGCGGGTGCCGGTGGCGGGCAGCAGTGACGCGAAGGGCTGGTGGGTGACGACGAAGTGGACGTCCGCGTCCTCCAGCAGGGACGCGATGCGCTCCACGGGCGCATTGCGGTCCACGGGGACGTAGGTGGCACCCACCTTGAGGATGGCGAGGAGCGCCGCGACCAGCTCGAAGGACCGCTCGACGGCGAGACCGACACGCGCACCCGGAACGATGCCGAGGTCGCGCAGGTGGTGGGCCAGTTGGTTCGCGCGCGCGTCCAGCTGCGCATACGTCAGCGAGGCCTCCCCCATGACGAGGGCGA
Source organism: Corallococcus sp. AB018 (assembly GCF_003986945.1). Lineage (NCBI taxonomy): Bacteria > Pseudomonadati > Myxococcota > Myxococcia > Myxococcales > Myxococcaceae > Corallococcus > Corallococcus sp. AB018. Next base: position 40,616 of record NZ_RAWR01000028.1, read on the forward strand.
TGGCCTCGGGCGCGCGCTGCGCCTGCCGCGCGAAGTGGACGTGGACGGGAATGTCCGTGGGACTGGCGACGGCGGTGTCGTTCCACTCCACGAGGATGCGCTGCCGCTCCTCGCTGGAGAGGAGGGACAGCCCGGCCACGGACTGCTCGGGACTGGCGGCCACGGCCTCCAGCAGCGTGAGCAGCTGACGGGCCATCCGCTCCACGGTGCCGCGCTTGAAGAGCGCGGTGCTGTACTCCAGCGAACCCACGAAGCCCTGGGGCGAGTCCTGCATCGCCAGGTTGAGGTCGAACTTCGCGGAGCGCCCTTCGGTGATGACCTGCTGGAAGGTGAGGCCGCGAACGCGCAGGTCTCCCACCGGGGCGTTCTGGAGGGCGAACATCACCTGGAACAGCGGGCTGCGGCTTGCGTCCCGTACGGGCTGGAGGACCTCCACCAGCTTCTCGAACGGCAGGTGCTGGTGCTCGTAGGCCGCGAGCGTCGTGCCGCGCACCTGGGCGAGCAGCGTCCGGAAGGAGTCCTCCGGCGCCACGCGCGTGCGCAGGACGAGCGTGTTGACGAAGAAGCCGATGAGGCCCTCGGTCTCCGCCTGCGTGCGGCCCGCGATGGGCGAGCCCACGGTGATGTCGTCCTGCGCGGCGTAGCGCGACAGGAGCACCTGGAAGGCCGCCAGCAGCACCATGAAGGGCGTGGCGCCTTCACGCTGGGCCAGCGCCTTGAGCGCGTCGGACGTCGCCTGGGGAATCCGGACGGAGACGGCCGCGCCCTGGTGGGACTGGATGGCCGGACGCGGATGGTCGGTGGGAAGCTCCAGCGCGAACGCCGCGCCCGCGAGCTGCTGCTTCCAGTAACCCAGCTGCGCGTCCAACGCCTCTCCCTGGAGCCACTGGCGCTGCCGTTCCGCGAAGTCCGCGTACTGCACCGGCAGCGGGGCCAGGGTGGGCGTCTGGCCGGAGGTGAAGGCCTCGTAGAAGGTGATCAGCTCGCGGACGAGCACGCCCATGGACCAGCCGTCGGAGACGATGTGGTGCATCGTCACGAGCAGGAGGTGGTCCTCCTCCGCCAGCCGTACCAGCGTCGTGCGCAGGAGCGGTCCGCGCTCCAGGTGGAAGGGCTGGTTCGCCTCCTTCGCGATGCGGCGCTGGGCCTCGGCTTCGCGCTGCGCGTCGGGCAGCGAGGACAGGTCCACGAGCGGCAGTGTCCACGCGTCCGGCAGGTGGATGTGCTGCGTGGCCTGGCCTTCATGCTCATGGAAGGTGGTGCGCAGGGATTCGTGACGCGCGACCAGGGACTCGAAAGCGCGGCGCAGCGACGCCACGTCCACCGGCCCCTGCAGCCGGAGCGCGGACGGAATGTTGTACGACGCATCCCCCGGCGTGAGCTGATCCAGGAACCAGAGGCGTTGCTGGGCGAAGGAGAGCGGAATGGCTCCCTTGCGTGAGGTGGGCCGGAGCGGAAGAGCCCCTCGGGCCGCGGCGGGCCGCGCGTCCGCGAGCTTCAGCGCGAGAGCGGCGACGGTCGGCGCATCGAAGAGGGCCCGCAGGGGCAGCTCCAACCCGAGCGTGGTCCGCACGCGCGAGACGAGCTGGGTGGCCAGCAGCGAGTGGCCTCCCAACGCGAAGAAGTCATCGTGGAGGCCCACCTGCTCCACCCGGAGGACTTCGGCGAAGAGGGCCGCCAGCTGCTTCTCCGTGGCGGTGCGCGGTGCGACGTAGGCGACGGCGCGCGCGGTCTCCTCCGGCTCCGGCAGTGCCTTGCGGTCCACCTTGCCGTTGGCGTTGAGAGGCAGCGCGGTCAGCACCACGAAGGCCGCCGGCACCATGTACTCCGGCAGGCTCCGCCGGAGATGGGCCTTGAGCGCGTCCGAGTCCAGCGAGTGGCCTTCGCTCGCGCTGACGTAGCCGATGAGGCGCTTGTCCGCGTCCGAGCCCCGGGCCACGACGACGGCCTCGTTGACGCCCGGGAAGGCGCGCAGCACGGCTTCGATTTCACCCAGCTCGATGCGGAAGCCACGCACCTTCACCTGGAAGTCGACGCGACCCAGGAAGTCGAGCGTGCCGTCCGTCTTCCATCGGGCCTTGTCGCCCGTGCGGTAGAGGCGCTCGCCCGGCGTGGACGCGAAGGGATGGGCGACGAAGCGTTCCGCGGTCAGGTCGGGGCGGTTCAGGTAGCCCCAGGTCAGACCCTGGCCTCCGACGTACACCTCACCCGCGACGCCCTCGGGCACCGGGCGCAGGTTCGCGTCGAGCACGTAGACCGTGGAGTTGGAGAGCGGCCGGCCGATGGACACCGAACCGCCCACCACCGAGTCGCGATGCATGGCGAAGGTGGTGGAGAAGGTCGTGTTCTCCGTGGGGCCGTAGCCGTTGATGAAAGTGGAGCCTTCCGGCAGGCGGGCCAGGTGCTCGCGAACGCGGGAGGCGGGCAGCACGTCGCCACCCGCGAGGACCTGGCGCACGCCCGCGAGCGCGTCGCCCTGGTGCAGGGACATCTGCTCGAAGAGGGCGGCGGTGAGCCAGAGCGACGTCACGCGGTGGTGGCGCAGTTGCGCGGCCAGGTCCTCCAGCGACAGGGAATGCGGCGGAGCGAGGACGAGCTTCGCGCCGTGCAGCAGCGCGCCCCAGATTTCGAGCGTGGAGGCATCGAAGGCAACAGGGGCGGCCTGGAGCCAGACTTCATCCGGCCCGAAGCGCATGAAGGTGTTGCCGAGCACCAGGCGCGTGATGCCCCGGTGTGGCGCGCAGACGCCCTTGGGGCGGCCCGTGGAGCCCGAGGTGAACATCACGTAGGCCAGGGCTTCACCGTCCACGCGGACGTCCGGCGCATGCGTGGGGCGCGCGGCGATCTCCGTGGCCTGGGTATCCAACCAGACGCGGGTGCCGGAAGCGGGCAGCAGTGACGCGAAGGGCTGGTGCGCGATCGTCACGCTGACGTCCGCATCCTCCAGCAGTGCGGCGATGCGCTCCACGGGCGCATTGCGGTCCACGGGGACGAAGGCCGCGCCCACCTTGAGGATGGCGAGGAGCGCGGTCACCAACTCGAAGGACCGCTCGATGGCGAGGCCGATGCGTGCACCGGGGACGATGCCCAGGGCCCGCAGGTGATGGGCCAGCTGGTTCGCGCGTGAATCCAACTGGGCATACGTCAGCGAGTCATCCCCCAGCACCAGGGCCACCGCGTCGGGCGTGCTCTGGGCCTGCTGGGCGAAGTGGACGTGGACCGGCACGTCCGTCGGGCTGACGGCGGCCGTGTCATTCCACTCCACGAGGACGCGCTGACGCTCTTCGCTGGAGAGGAGGGACAGCCCGGCCACGGGCTGCTCGGGCTTCGCGGCCACGGCCTCCAGCAGCGTGCGCAGATGGTTGCCCATCCGCTCGAGGGTGCTCCGCTCGAAGAGCGCGGTGCTGTACTCCATCCAGCCGGTGAAGCCCTGCGGTGAGTCCTGCAACGTCAGGGTGAGATCGAACTTGGCGGAGTGGCCCTCGGCGACGACCTGCCGGAAGGTGAGGCCCGGCACGCGCAGCGCTTCTCCCGGGGCGTTCTGGAGGACGAACATCACCTGGAAGAGGGGGCTGCGGCTCGTGTCCCGCACGGGCTGGAGCACCTCCACCAGCTTCTCGAAGGGCACGTGCTGATGCTCGTACGCAGCGAGCGTCGTGCCGCGCACCTGGGCGAGCAACTGGCGGAAGGAACTCTCCGGCGTCACGCGAGTACGCAGGACGAGCGTGTTGACGAAGAAGCCGATGAGTCCTTCGGTTTCCGCCTGGGTCCGGCCCGCGATGGGCGAACCCACGGTGATGTCGTCCTGGCCTGCGTAGCGAGACAGGAGCACCTGCCAGGCCGCGAGCAGCACCATGAAGGGCGTGGCACCTTCGCGCTGGGCCAGGGCCTTGAGCGCGTCGGACGCAGCCTGGGGAATCCTCACGGCGTGGGTCGCGCCCGCGTGGGACTGGATGGCCGGGCGGGGATGATCCGTGGGCAGCTCCAGCGTGGCCTGAGCCCCTCCGAGCTGCTGCTTCCAGTAGCCCAGCTGCGCGTCGAGCGTCTCGCCCTGGAGCCAGTCGCGCTGCCACGCCGCGAAGTCCGTGTACTGCACCGGCAGCGGGGCCAGCGCGGGCGCCTGACCGGTACTGAAGGCTTCATAGAAGGCCACCAGCTCGCGGACGAGCACGCTCATGGACCAGCCGTCGGAGACGATGTGGTGCATCGTCACGAGCAACAGGTGTTCTTCCGCCGCCAGCCGCACGAGCGCGGTGCGCAGCAGCGGACCGTTCCGCAGGTCGAACGGCTGACGTGCGTCCGCTTCGACCTTCCGCTGTGCTTCGTCTTCGCGCCGCGCCTCGGGCAGCGTGGAGAGGTCGGTGAACGGCAACGCCCACGTGCCGGGCGTGTGGATGTGCTGGGTGGCCTGCCCCTCGCTGTCGCGGAAGGTGGTGCGCAGGGCGTCGTGACGAGCGACCAGCGCTTCAAACGCGCGGCGCAGCGACTCCACGTCCACCTGGCCCGTCAGCCGGAGCGCCGTGGGGATGTTGTAGGACGCGTCGCCCGGCGTGAGCTGATCCAGGAACCAGAGCCGCTGCTGGGCGAAGGACAGGGGCTGCGGCCCGTCCACCTCGGTCCGGGTGAGCGGCGGGAGGCGGAGGCTCGGCGTCTGGGATTGGAGGCGCTCGGCGAGCGTGGCCACGGTGGGCGCTTCGAAGAGGGCCCGCAGCGGCAGCTCCGCGCGGAAGGTGGCGCGGATGCGAGAGACGAGCTGGGTGGCCAGCAGGGAGTGGCCTCCGAGCGCGAAGAAGTCGTCGTGGATGCCCACGCGCTCCACGCGCAGCACCTGCGTGAAGAGGGTGGCGAGCTGCTCCTCGGTGGGCGTGCGCGGCGCGACGTAGGTGGACCCGAGCGCCGTGCCCTGGGGGGCGGGCAGTGCCTTCCGGTCCACCTTGCCGTTGGTGTTGAGGGGCAGGGCCTCCAGCACGAGGAGCGCCGAGGGGCGCATGTGTTCCGGCAGGAACTGCTTGAGCCAGTCCTTGAGGGACTCGGGCGTGGGCGCGGGCTCCGTGCCTTCCGGAGGCACCACGTAGGCGACGAGCCGCTTGTCGCCGGGGATGTCCTCGCGAGCCAGCACCACGGCGGCGTGCACCTGGGGATGCTTGAGGAGCGCGGCTTCGACTTCACCCAGCTCGATGCGGAAGCCGCGGATCTTCACCTGGAAGTCAGCACGGCCCAGGTAGTCGAGCATCCCGTCCGCGCGCCAGCGAACCACGTCGCCCGTGCGGTAGAGGCGTGCACCCGGGGTGGAGGAGAAGGCATCCGGGATGAAGCGGTCCGCCGTCAGCTCCGGCCGGTTGAGGTAGCCGCGCGCGACGCCCTCACCACCGATGAAGAGCTCCCCGGCGACGCCCACGGGCACGGGGCGCAACGTGCGGTCGAGCACATAGACGCGGACGTTGGGCAGGGGCCTGCCGATGGTGGGAGTCGGAGACGCATCGAAGGCGCAGGCGGTGGCGTCGACGGTGCACTCGGTGGGGCCGTAGACGTTGAAGACGCGCGGGCGCGGGGCCTGGGCCAGGTGGCGCCAGGTAGCGGGGTCCACGGCTTCGCCACCCACGAGGACGCGGTGGGGGATGGCCTTGCGCTCCAGCAGGCCTTCATCCACCAGCAGGCGCAGGTGCGCGGGAGAGCAGTCGAGGACGTCGAGGGCGTCCTGGGCAATCCGGTTGACGAGTTCGCCGACGTCGGCGCGGGCCTCGTCGGGGACGATGCAGAGAGTGTGGCCGTCGAGCACCTGGATGAGCTGCTTGACGGAGGCGTCGAAGGAGAGCGGCGCATTGACGCTGACACGCTCCCCAGGCTGAGCATCCGCGTGCACGGTGGTGGCAAGGGCGACGCGAAGATTGAGCACGGAGCGGTGCTGAATCATCACGCCCTTGGGGCGGCCGGTGCTGCCGGAGGTGTAGATGATGTAGGCGAGGTGCTCCGGCGTGACATGCGTCACAGGCGCGTGCGCGGGCTCACGTGAGAGGTCCGCGGAGTCGGAGTCCAGGCAGAGGGTGTGCGCGGAGTGCGGAGGAAGCGAGTCGCGCAGGCGCTGCTGGGTGAGGACGACGGGAGCGCCGGTGTCCTGGAGGACGTGGGCGAGCCAGTCACGCGGGTAGCTGGGGTCGATGGGGACGTAGGCGCCACCGGCCTTGAGAGTGCCGAGGATGCCGACGAGGGCCTCCACGGAGCGCTCCACGCAGAGCACGACGCGTTCATCGGGGCCGACGCCCAACTTCACCAGCCGGTGCGCGAGCTGATTGGCGCGCGTGTCCAACTCACGGAAGGTGAGCTGTTCCTCGCGGCAGATGACGGCCAGGGCGTCAGGCGTGCGGAGTGCCTGCGCGCTGAAGGCGTCATGGAGGCAGAGGTCGCGAGGGAACTCGGCGCTGGGGCCATTCCAGTCCACGAGAAGCCGCTGCCGCTCCGGAGCGGTGAGCAGGGGCAGGCTCGCGACCGTCGTGTCCGGCTGGGCGGCGATGGCCTCCAGCAACACGCCCATGTGGCCCACCAGGCGCTGCATGGTCGAGGCATCGAAGAGGTCGCTGCTGTACTCCAGGACGCCCACGAAGCCCTGGGGCGAGTCCTGCATCGTCAGCGTCAGGTCGAACTTCGCGGAGTTCGATTCGAGCGGAAGCTGCTCGAACGACAGGCCCGGCACGCGCAGCGCTTCCATGGGCGTGTTCTGCAAGGAGAACATCGCCTGGAAGAGCGCGCTGCGGCTCAGGTCGCGAACGGGCTGGAGGGTCTCCACCAGCTTCTCGAACGGCACGTGCTGGTGCTCGTAGGCCGCGAGCGTCGTTCCACGCACCTGCGCCAGCAACTGGCGGAAGGTCGCCTGTGGCTGCACGTGGGCACGCAGCACCAGCGTGTTGACGAAGAAGCCGATGAGGCCCTCGGTCTCCGCTTGGGTGCGGCCGGCGATGGGCGTACCGACGCTGATGTCGTCCTGCGTGGAGTAGCGCGACAGGAGCAGCTGCCATGCCGCGAGCAGCAGCATGAAGGGCGTGGCGCCTTCACGCTGGGCCAGGGTCTTGAGGGCGTCGGAGAGTTGCGCGGGGACGCGCATGTCCACCGCGGCGCCCCGATGCGACTGCACGGGCGGACGCGGACGGTCCGTGGGCAGGTCCAGCGCGGCGGGTGCTCCCGCGAGCTTCTCCTTCCAGTAGGCGAGCTGGGTCTCCAGCGTTTCGCCCTGGAGCCATGATCGCTGCCAGACGGAGAAGTCCGCGTACTGCACGGGCAGCGGCGCGAGGGTGGGCAGGTGATCCGTGTGGAACGCCGCATAGAGCGCGGTGAGCTCACGGACGAGGACGCTCATGGACCAGCCGTCGGAGACGATGTGGTGCATCGTCACCAGCAGCAGGTGCTCCGCGTCGCCCAGGCGCACCAGCGACGTGCGGAGGAGCGGGCCGGCTTCCAGGTCGAAGGGACGCCGGGCCTCCAGGTTCGCGAGGCGCCGCGCCTCTTCCTCCCGCCGGGCCTCGGGCACCGAGGACACGTCGAGCAGGGACAGCGTCCACGTCCCAGGCGAGTGGATGCGCTGCGCGGGCTCGCCCTGGTGCTGGAAGAAGGTGGTGCGCAGCGTTTCATGCCGTGCGACCAGCGTCTCGAAGGCACGGCGCAGGGACTCCACGTCCACCTGGCCCTTCAGGCGAAGGGCCGCGGGGATGTTGTACGCGGCGCTGCCCGGCTGGAGCTGATCCAGCAGCCACAGCCGCTGCTGCGCGAAGGACAGGGGCGGCGGGCCCTCGTGGGTGGCGACAGGGAGTGGCGGGAGCCGGGAGCCAGCGGCGGAGGTGCGCAGGCGCTCGGCGAAGGCGGCGACGGTGGGGGCCTCGAAGAGGGCTCGAAGCGGCAGCTCCGCACCGAAGGCCGCGCGGACGCGGGAGACGAGCTGGGTGGCCAGCAGGGAGTGGCCACCGAGCGCGAAGAAGTCATCGTGGACGCCCACGCGCTCCACGCGCAGGACCTGGGCGAAGACGTCCGCGAGCTTCTCTTCGGTGGCGTCGCGAGGAGCGACGAAGTCCGCGAGCGGTGAAGCGTCAGGGACGGGCAGTGCTTTCCTGTCCACCTTGCCATTGGGGCTGAGGGGAAGGGCCTCCATGACGACGAAGGCGGCGGGTACCATGTACTCGGGCAGCCGCTCCTTGAGGAACGTGCGCACCGCCGAGGTGTCCAGTTGCTGGCCCGAAGTGGGCGCGACGTAGGCGACGAGGCGCTTGTCCCCGGGGACGTCCTCACGAGCGAGGACGGCGGCTTCGTGCACGGAAGCGTGCGCGAGGAGAGAGGCTTCGATTTCACCCAGCTCGATGCGGAAGCCGCGGACCTTCACCTGGAAGTCGAGCCGCTGGAGGTAGTCCAGCTGTCCGTCGGCGCGCCAGCGCACGACGTCGCCCGTACGGTAGAGGCGGGCACCCGGCGTGGAGGAGAAGGGGTGCGGGATGAAGCGCTCGGCACTCAGGGCCGGCTGGCCGAGGTAGCCCCAGGCGAGGCCTTCACTGGCGAGGAAGAGCTCACCGGGGACACCCACGGGCACCGGCTGAAGGTGGGCGTCGAGGACGTAGGTGCGGGTGTTGGCGATGGGCCGTCCGATGGGAGGCCGCGTGCCGTCGTCGCGCGAGGAGGCAGCGACGGGGGTGAAGGTGGCGACGACGGTGCTCTCGGTGGGCCCGTAGTGGTTGAAGAGGGCAGCGGGCACCGAAGGAGGCGGGCCGTGGTGCAGGGCGTCTCCGCCCGTCAGCAGGGCACGCAGGGCGATGGGGCGAGGCCACTCCTCGCGCAGCACGGCCTCGGCCAGAGGCGTGGGCATGAAGCAGGTGGTGATGGCTTCGCGGGCCAGCCACTGAAGCAACTGGGAGGGCTCCGCACGCACGGCTTCGGGCGGGACGACGAGGCTGGCGCCAGAGGCGAGGGAAGGCCACACCTCCCAGGTGGAAGCGTCGAAGGCGACGCCCGCGGTGAGGGCCGTGGAGTCCTTGGGCGTCAGCGCGTAGGTGCGCTGGTGCCAGGAGACGAGGTTCATCAACGCGCGGTGGTGGACAGCGACGCCCTTGGGCCGTCCGGTGCTGCCGGAGGTGTAGATGACGTAGGCCAAATCCTCCGGGCCCACGGGCATCACCAGCAGCGGCTGCTGGTGCGCCGCAGTCTCCACTTCGAGCGCGAGGACACGAGCGGAGAGGGGCGGCAGCGAGTCGCGCAGGTGCTGCTGGGTGAGGAGGACAGAAGCACCGCAGTCCTCCAGCATGAAAGCCAGACGCTCCGGCGGGACACCGGGAGAGATGGGGACGTAGGCGGCGCCCGCCTTGAGTGCGGCGAGGAGGCCCGCCACCAACTCCGGAGAGCGCTCAGCAAGGACGGCGACGCGGCTGCCACGGGAGACACCGGCCGCGTGGAGTTGGACAGCAAGTCCATGGGCCCAGGCGTCGAGGCTCGCGTAGCTGATGCTTCGCTCACCCATGCGCACGGCGACCGCATCCGGAGCGCGGCGGGCATGCTCCGCGACGACGTGGTGGATGCAGGTGTCGCGCGGGAAGGCGACGTCCGTCTCGTTCCATTCAACGAGGAGCTGCTTCCGCTCCCCTGCTGTCATCACCTCCAGCGTGGACACGCGAGTGTCGGGCTGGGCGGCGAGAGAGGAGAGAAGGACGCCGAAGTGGCCCATGAGGCGCTGGGCGGTGGAGGCGTCGAAGAGGTCGGAGCTGTACTCGAGGAAGCCGGTGAGGCCCTGAGGCACCTCGAAGAGGGTGAGGGCCAAATCGAAGCGAGAGGAGTTGCCCTCCAGAGGGATGGGCTGGAAGGCCATGCCCGGCACGCGCAGGGCTTCTGCGGGCGCGTTCTGCAGGACGAGCATGACTTGGAAGAGCGGGCTGCGGCTCAAGTCACGCGAGGGCTGGAGGACCTCCACCAGCTTCTCGAAGGGGACGTGCTGGTGCTCGTAGGCCCCGAGCGTGGTGGCCTTCACCTGGGAGAGCAACTGGCGGAAGGAGTCCTCTGGGCGCACGTGGGCGCGCAACACCAGCGTGTTGACGAAGAAGCCGATGAGGCCCTCGGCCTCGGAGTGGGTGCGGCCCGCGATGGGGGAGCCGACGCTGATGTCGTCCTGGCCGGAGTAGCGCGACAGTAGCAGCTGGAAGGCGGAGAGCAGCAGCATGAAGGGAGTAGCGCCCTCCCGCTGAGCCAGGCTGCGAAGGGAGTCCGTCAGTTCCGACGGGAAGTGCACGGGCACCGTGGCACCGCGGCGGGACTGCACTGCTGGACGAGGACGGTCCGTAGGCAGCTCCAGTGCGGCGGGGGCACCCGCCAACTGCTGCTTCCAGTAGCCGAGCTGCGACTCCAGCGGCTCCCCCTGGAGCCACTGGCGCTGCCAGAGGGCGAAGTCCGCGTACCGCACGGGCAGCGGTGGCAGGGAGGGAGCCCGGCCGCCACTGAAGGACTCATAGAGGCTCGCCAGCTCGCGGACGAGGACGCCCATGGACCAGCCGTCGGAGACGATGTGGTGCATCGTCGCGAGGAGGACGTGGGAATCCTCTGAAAGCTTGAGGAGGGCTGTGCGCAGCAAAGGCCCGTGGACGAGGTGGAAGGGCTGCCGGGCCTCACGGGTGGCAAGCCGCAGCGTCTCCGCATCGCGCGCGGACTCCTCCAGGGAAGAGAGATCTTCCACCGGGAGCGCCCATGCGGCCGGGGCATGGATGCGCTGAAAGGGCTGGCCCTCCTCCTCGAAGAAGGTGGTGCGCAGCGCTTCGTGCCGCGCCACCAGCGCTTCGAAGGCACGGCGAAGGGCCTCCACGTCCAGCCGGCCCAGGAGGCGCAGCGCGACGGGCAGGTTGTAGGAGGCGTCGTCCGGGGTCAGCTGATCGAGGAACCAGAGGCGCTGCTGAGCGAAGGAGAGAGGCAGGTGGCCTTCGGTGCGCGTGCGCGTCAGGGAGGGCAGACGCGTGCCGGTCGTGGCGCGCTGGAGGCGTTCAGCCAGGGCGGCGATGGTGGGGGCCTCGAAGAGGGCACGAAGCGGCAACTCCACGTCGAGTGCCGCACGCACGCGGGCCACCAACTGCGTGGCGAGCAGCGAGTGGCCACCCAGTTCGAAGAAGTTGTCCGTGCGGCCGACAGTGGGCACGCGAAGCACTTCGCTCCACAGGGCCGCGAGCTTCTCCTCCAGCGGTGTCGCCGGGGCCTCGTAGGCGTGCGAAGCCCGGAGCGCGCTCGCGTCCGGAGCAGGGAGCGCCTTGCGGTCCACCTTGCCGTTGGACGTCAGCGGCAGCACGTCCAGAGGGACGAAGGCCGCGGGCACCATGTACTCAGGCAGGTGCTGCTTGAGGTGCGCGCGGAGAGCCGTGATGTCGAGCGCCTCACCCACGACGTAGGCGACAAGTCGCTTGTCACCCGGAGCATCCTCGCGCGCGAGGACGACGGCGTCCTTCACGGAGGGGGCTGCGCGTAGGGCGTTCTCGACTTCGCCCAGCTCGATGCGGAAGCCGCGCACCTTCACCTGCGCGTCGATGCGGCCGACGAAGTCCAGCTGTCCGTCAGCGCGCCAGCGCACCACGTCGCCCGTGCGGTAGAGGCGAGCCCCTTCCTCACCGGAGAAGGCGTCCGGCACGAAGCGCTCTGCGGTGAGGCCCGGGCGTCCCGCATAGCCTCGCGCCACGCCGACGCCGCCAATGTGCAACTCGCCGCGCACGCCCACGGGCACCGGCTGGCCGTGCGGGTCCAACACATAGACGTGTACGTTCGCCAGCGGCTTGCCGATGGACGGCACTTCACCATCCGCCACCACCTCACCGAAGGTGGCGATGACGGTGGCTTCGGTGGGGCCGTAGGTATTGAGCAGGCGCCGTCCCTGGGCCCAACGCGCGACGACGTCCGCGGGCAGGGCTTCGCCGCCGGAGATGACGGTGCGCACCTTGGGCAGCCCCTCGGACGACGTGGCTGCCAGTGCCGCGGGGGTGAGGCTGACGACACTCAACTCCTGCTCACGCAGCAGCACGGGCAGCGGCGCGCCCGGCATCAGCTTCTCCAGCGGCGCGAGCACCAGCGTGGCGCCGTTGCAGAGCGTGGTGAAAATCTCCTCCACGGAGAGGTCGAAGCTGAGGCTGGCGAACTGCAACACTCGGCTGCCGGGACCGATGCCGTAGGCCACCGCCTCGTGGGTGACGAGATTGGCGACGCTGCGGTGCTCCACCGCCGTGCCCTTGGGCGTACCGGTGCTGCCCGAGGTGTAGAGCAGGTACGCCATGTTCGCGGGCGTCACGCCCGTCACGGGCGCATCCGTCGGCTCCTCGGCCAGCGACTCGCGCTCCGTATCCAGGCAGAGCGCGCGTGCATGCAGTGCTTCGGGGAAGCGGTCCACGAGCGGCTGCTGGGTGACGAGCACCTGGGCCGCGCTGTCCTCCAGCATGAAGGCCAATCGCTCACGAGGCAGAAGCGGATCCACGGGCACCCAGGCACCACCAGCCTTCAGGATGCCCAGCAGACCGATGGCGATATCGAGGGAGCGCTCGACACTGAGTGCAACGCGGACCTCGGGCCCCACGCCGCGACGGCGAAGGGCATGGGCGAGCTGATTGGCGCGCGCATCCAGCTGCGCGTACGTCAGCTGCGTCCCCTCGAAGACAGCGGCCACCGCGTTCGGAGCGAGGCGCACCTGCGCCTCGAAGAGCGAATGCATGCACGCTTCGGGGAACGGCGCGCGCGTGGCGTTCCACTCCACCAGCATTTCGCGCCGCTCAACGGTGGTCAGTAGCGGCAATCGGGCGACTGACTCATTCGGCTGAGCAACGGCCTCCTGAAGGAGCACGCGCAGGTGCTCGGCCATGCGTGCGGCGGTGGAGGCGGTGAAGATGTCGGTGGTGTACTCGAGGTAGCCCTTGAGGCCGGCGTCCGTCTCCAGCACCTGGAGGGTGAGGTCGAACTTGGCGGAGAAGGTGTCGAGCTCCAGGGCCTCCAGCTTCACGCCTTCAACGGAGGCGGAGCCGCGAAAGGAGGCCTGGTAGGTGAGCATCACCTGGAAGAACGGAGTGCGTCCCGGGATGCGCTCAGGCTTCAATTCCTCTACGAGGCGCTCGATGGGAAGCTCCTGGTGCTCCTGCGCCCCCAGCACCGTCTCCCGTACCTGACGCAGCAGCGTGCGGAAGGAAGCAGTGTCCGTCACCCGCGTGCGAAGCACCTGGGCGTTGACGAAGAGGCCGATGAGGCTCTCAACCTCACCACGCGTGCGGCCGGCCATGGGGGAGCCGACGGTGACGTCCTCCTGGCCGGAGTAGCGGGCCATCAGCATCTGCCAGCCCGTCAGCAGCGCCATGTAGAGGGAGGCGCCTTCCTGCTGGGCGAGGGCCTTGAGCGCGTCCGTCAATTCGCGCGGCAGCAGCACGTCATGCCGGGCGCCTCGTCCGTCGCGGGTGGCGGGGCGGGGGAAGTCGGTGGGCAACTCCAGCGCGGAGGGCACTCCGACCAGCTGCCGCTTCCAGTAATCGAGCTGCTTCTCCAGCCGAGGGCCCTGCATCCACTCGCGCTGCCAGACGCCGAAGTCGGCGTACTGGATGCCCAGCGGCGGCAGGGGCGCTGCCTGTCCTCGCGCGAGCGCGCCGTAGAGCAGCGCCACCTCGCGCACCAGCAGCGTCATGGACCAGCCGTCGGAGACGATGTGGTGCACCACCACGACGAGCAGGTGCTCTCCCGGTGCCGACGTCAGAAGCAGCGCGCGCAGCAGCGGGCCCTTCGCGAGGTCGAAGGGCTGGGCCGCGGCGTCACGCGCCAGGCGCCACGCTTCCTCCGGCGGTGAGCCCGTGAGGTCCTTGCGCTCCAGGGTGAGCAGCGGCTCCGGGGACACCACCTGCACGGGGCCGGAGACGTCCTCGCTGAAGGTGGTGCGAAGCACCTCATGACGGCGCACGACTTCTCGCAGCGCGCGCTCCAGCACGGCCACGTCGAGCGCACCCTCCAGGCGCACCGCCATGGGCACGTTGAAGAGGGAGGTGCCGGGTTGCAGCTGATCAATGAACCAGAGGCGCTGCTGCGCGAAGGACAGCGGCAGCGGACGCGTTCGGTCCTGCACCGGGATGAGGCCTTGGACGGAGTTGCCAGCCGTGGCCTTTTGCGCGGCCATCTTCTTGAGCAACTCGGCGCGCTTTTCCGGTGAGAGGTTGGCGATCCGCTTCGACAGATCCTGGCTCATCTCGTGTACTCCGCACTGGGGGATGCCATGGCGCACGAGGACCACCCGGGACGGTGGCCCTCGTGAGATCTCAGACTGCTGCTGTTGCTGGATTGCCGTCCTGAACCGCGCTCACGGGGGAAGCGCGGCAGTGGGCAAATTCGCGGTGGTTACATTATTCGGTAACGACATGGCGTGTCATGAGGCCGGCCCTGCGCTCCTGAGGCACACCCTGGGGATGAATAAATCCCTGTGTTTACAGACCCCACCATAGGAGGCGGCTCTGACGCTGGCGTGACCGCTCGACCGCAAAAGCCGGATCTCAGGTTCGGGGGCCCGCGAATTCTGGACGCCAACGAACCCGGCGGAGTGATCCGTGCGGCGCGCCTGGCTTCCTGGAGCTGAAGCCCCGCGCCTGAACAGGCTGGCGCGGGGCGGACGGACTTCAACTTCCCGTGGGTGCGCGCGACTCGCCGCCTGACGCACGGGCGAGGATCAGCCGCAGTCGCTCCACGATGGGATCGAGGTGCGTGTCCTGCAGCAGCTCATGATGGCTGCCGGGGACGTCGTGCACCTCCAGGCCGCCACGGACGAGAGGCTCCCAGCCGCGGTGACGTGGAAGCCCGGCCGCGGCCTCGCTGGCGCTCAGCAGCAGGGCGGTGCCGTCGTACGGCCGGGGCACGTACTTCTCCTGCGCGAAGAGGTTGGCCTGGAAGACGCGGAAGAGGGCGCGCAGCTGGGCGGCCCCGGAGTGAGCGTCGAGGATGCTCGCCCGGACGCCTTCCTGGAGCAGGTGGTCCAGCATCGCGTCGTCGTCGCCTTGTGCCAGCGCTTCGGCCGAGACGGAGAGCTCCTGGCCGAAGGCGGTGGCCGTGGCCTGGGCGAAGGCGATCCTCACTCGGGCTTCTGAAGAGAAGTGGGGCTCTGTCTCGGAAGGCGGCGTGATGCCGGGCGCATGGGCGTCGATGAGTGCGAGCAGGTCCACGGCTTCACCCGCCTCGCGCAGGCGGCGAGCCATCTCGTAGGCGATGACGCCGCCCAGGGACCAACCTCCCAACTGGTAGGGGCCCTGCGGCTGCACGGTGCGGATCGCTTCGATGTAGAGGGTGGCCATCTCCTCGATGGACTCGACGACGGGGCGCCCGTCGAGGCCGCGAGACTGGAGTCCGAAGACGGGCAGTGAAGGCCCGAGCCTGCGCGCCAGCTCCGAGTAGGCCAGGACGTTGCCGCCGCCAGGATGGACGAGGAAGAGGGGCCGGTGACCAGGCTCTCCGCGCTCCAGGGGAACGAGGGGCGTCCAGGCCCGCGAGTCGTCGCGGAGCACCTGCGCGAGTTGCTCGACGGTGGGCTGCTGGAAGAGGACGGAGAGAGGGAGGCTGAGGCCGAGACGCTCACGGATGGACGCGAGCATGCGCACGGCGAGCAGGGAGTGGCCGCCCAGTTCGAAGAAGCTGGAGCGGACACCGACGGAGCGGACGCCGAGGACGTCCTCCCAGATGCGAGCGAGCTGCATTTCGAGCGCATCACGGGGAGCGACGAAGTCCCGGGCCTCGATGGCGTGGGCATCGGGTTCGGGCAGCGCCTTGCGGTCGACCTTGCCGTTGGAGTTGAGGGGCAGGGCGTCCATCACCACGAAGGTGGCGGGCACCATGTACTCAGGGAGGCCCTGACGCAGGTGCGCTTTGAGGGCTTCCACCTCCAGCGAGGCCCCGGCCTTGGGCGTGACGTAGGCGACGAGGCGCTTGTCGGCGGCCTCACCCTTCGCGACGACGACGGCGTCCTTGAGACCCGGGGCGCGACGAAGGGCTGCTTCGATTTCGCCCAGTTCGATGCGGAAGCCGCGCACCTTCACCTGGAAGTCGATGCGGCCGAGGTACTCCAGGCGCCCGTCGAGGCGGTAACGGACACGGTCGCCCGTGCGGTACATGCGGCCGCCGGGAGGACCGTAAGGCTCAGGGACGAAGCGCTCCGCGGTGAGCTCCGGGCGCAGCAGGTAGCCACGCGCCTGGCCTTCACCCGCGAGGTACAGCTCGCCTGCGACACCCACGGGCACCGGTTGCAGCGAAGCGTCCAGCACATAGGCACGCGTCGCGGGCAGGGGCCTGCCGATGAGGGGCACTTCGTCACGACCGACGAGGGAGGCGGTGGAGTAGGTGGTGTCCTCGGACGGGCCGTAGAGGTTGAAGAGCTTCTGCACCGTCGGGACGGCGTAGACCTGCTTCGCCAGCGTCTCCGGCAGGGCTTCACCGGCGAGGTTGATGACGCGCACGGAAGGCGGCACCGCACCCAGGCGCAGCAGTTGCGCCATGGCGGAGGGCACGGTGTTGACGAGGGTGACGTGAGAGGCCGTAGGCAGCTCCGCCAGATGCAAGGCGTTGCGAGCCACCACCACCGCGCCACCGCTGGAGAGCGGCGCGAAGAGTTCGAAGACGGAGAGGTCGAAGTTGAGGCTCGTCGCGGCGAGCGTTCCCTTCAACTCCTCCGGGGAGAAGGTCTCCAAGGCCCAGAGGAGGAAGGAGACGGCGTTGCCATGGGAGATGGCGACACCCTTGGGACGGCCGGTGCTGCCAGAAGTGTAGATGAGATAGGCGAGATGGCCGGGGTGGATGTCCACCGCGGGTGCCGTCGTCGGCTGCTTCGCCAGCTCCACGTCCGAGTCGAGGCACACTGGCGTGGCGCTGGTTTCAGGCAGCGCCGAGAGCAGATGTGAATGCGCGACGAGGGCAGGCCCCTGCGCATCCTCCAGCAGCCAGCCCAGGCGCTCACGTGGATAGCTGGGGTCCAGCGGCACGTAGGCACCACCGGCCTTGAGGATGCCAAGGGTGCCAATGAGAAGATCCTCGGTGCGCTCGACACAGAGACCGACGCGGACTTCAGGCCCGACACCCAGGCCGCGCAGGCGGTGCGCGAGTTGATTAGCCTTCGCGTCCAGCTCCCGGTACGTCAACCGCCGCTCGGGCGTGATGACGGCCAGCGCATCCGGCGTGCGACGCACCTGGGCCTCCACCATCGCGGGGATGCTGAGTTCGCGCGGCACCTGCGAGGCAGGAGGATTCCACTCGACGAGGAGTTGCTGGCGCTCAGCATCAGTGAGCAGCGGCAGGTCCCCGAGTCGTGACTCAGGCTTCTTCGCGATGGCCTCCAGCAACACGCCGAAGTGTCCGGCCATGCGCTGGACGGTCGCGGCGTCGAACAGGTCCGTTGCGTACTCCAGCGAACCGACCACTCCGTCCCGGACCTCTTGCAGGGCGAGGGAGAGATCGAACTTGGCGAAGTGTGCTTCCAGCGGCAGGGACTGGAAGGACAGTCCCGGCAGACGCAGCGCCTCGGTGGGCGTGTTCTGCAGGACGAACATGGCCTGGAACAGGGGGCTGCGGCTCAGGTCGCGCGTGGGCTGCACGGCCTCCACGAGCTTCTCGAAGGGCAGGTGCTGGTGCTCGAAGGCGGCGAAGGTCGTGCCTCGCACCTGGGCCAACAGCTCGCGGAACGTCGCGCGCGGGCTCAAGTGGGCGCGCAAGACGAGCGTGTTGACGAAGAAGCCGATGAGGCCTTCGGTCTCCGCCTGGGTGCGGCCAGCGATGGGGGAACCCACGCTGATGTCTTCCTGCGCGGAGTAGCGCGACAGGAGCACCTGGAACGCGGCGAGCAGCACCATGAAGGGCGTGGCCCCCTCGCGTCCCGCGAGCGCCTTGAGCGCACGGGCGACGTCCTGGGGGATGCGAACCTCCATCGTGGCACCCCGGTGGGACTGCACGGGCGGCCGCGGACGGTCCGTGGGCAGCTCCAGCGCGGCGGGAGCTCCGGAGAGCTGCTGCTTCCAGTAGTGGATCTGCGCGTCCAGTGCCTCGCCCTGGAGCCAGTTCCGCTGCCAGGCGGCGAAGTCCGCGTACTGCAGGGGCAGCGGCGTGAGGCCGGGCTCCTTGCCGTCATGGAACGCGGAGTACAGCGAGATGAGTTCGCGGACGAGCACGCCCATGGACCAGCCGTCGGAGACGATGTGATGCATCGTCACCAGCAGCAGGTGTGAATCCTCGCGCAGCCGCACCAGCGCACTGCGCAGCAGGGGACCCGTGGCGAGGCGGAAGGGTCGCCGGGCCTCCTCGTCGGCCAGCTTCCGAGCCTCCTTCTCCCGCTCCTCTTCGGGCAACGAAGAGAGGTCCATGAGCGGCAGCGTCCATGCCGCCGGAGCCTGGATCCGCTGCGTGGGCTGCCCCTGATGTTCATGGAAGGTGGTGCGCAGGGCCTCGTGACGGGCGACGAGTGCCTCGAAGGCACGGCGCAGGGCTTCCACGTCCAGGTGGCCCGAGAGCTGGAGCGCGACCGGGAGATTGTAGGACGCATCCTCGGGCTGGAGCTGATCCAGCAACCACAGCCGCTGCTGCGCGAAGGACAGAGGCAGCGGGCCGTCGTGCGGGGTTCGGGTGAGCTTCGGAGCATGGGCGCTCGCGCTTCCGTGCAGCCGCGCGGCCAGGGCTTCCACCGTGGGGGACTCGAAGAGGGCGCGGAGGGGCAGCTCCACGCCCAGGTCCGTGCGCACGCGCGACACCACCTGGGTGGCCAGCAGCGAGTGCCCGCCCAGTTCGAAGAAGGAGTCTTTCACGCCCACCTGGGGCAGGCGCAGGACTTCCGCCCAGATGGAGGCCAGCTTCGCTTCGGCTTCCGTGCGAGGCGCTTCGTAGGTGTTGCCGGACTGGGGCGCCTCCGGCTCCGGCAGTGCCTTGCGGTCCACCTTGCCGTTGGAGTTGAGGGGCAGGGCGTCCATCACCACGAAGGTGGAGGGCACCATGTACTCGGGGAGGCCCTGACGCAGATGGGCCTTGAGGGCCTCCACTTCCAGGGAGGTCTCAGCCTTGGGCGTGACGTAGGCGACGAGGCGCTTGTCGGCGGCCTCACCCTTCGCGACGACGACGGCGTCCTTGAGGCCCGGGGCGCGGCGGAGCGCGGCTTCGATTTCGCCCAGTTCGATGCGGAAGCCGCGCACCTTCACCTGGAAGTCGATGCGGCCGAGGTACTCCAGGCGCCCGTCGAGGCGATAACGGACGCGGTCGCCCGTACGGTACATGCGGCCGCCGGGAGGACCGTAAGGCTCGGGCAGGAAGCGCTCCGCGGTGAGCTCCGGACGCAGCAGGTAGCCACGAGCCTGGCCTTCGCCCGCGAGGTACAGCTCGCCTGCGACGCCCACGGGCACCGGTTGCAGCGAAGCGTCCAGCACGTAGGCCCGTGTCGCGGGTAGCGGGCGGCCGATGAGGGGCACCTCGTCACGACCGACGAGAGAGGCGGTGGAGTAGGTGGTGTCCTCGGACGGGCCGTAGAGGTTGAAGAGCTTCTCAACCGTGGGCACTGCGTAGACCTGCTTCGCCAACGTCTCCGGGAGGGCTTCACCGGCGAGGTTGACGACGCGCACGGAAGGCGGCACCGCGCCAAGACGCAGCAGCTGCGCCATGGCGGAGGGCACGGTGTTGACGAGGGTGACGTGGGACGCGGTGGGCAGCTCCGCCAGGTGGAGTGCGTTGCGTGCCACGACCACCGCACCACCACTGGAGAGCGGCGCGAAGAGCTCGAAGACGGAGAGGTCGAAGTTGAGGCTCGTCGCGGCGAGGGTGCCCTTCAACTCCTCCGGCGAGAA